>CAXIBI010000006.1:0-48266 GCA_964022305.1 uncultured Hyphomicrobiales bacterium
AAATCGAGCGTGATCAAAAAGATAAGAACTAACATCACCTCTCTCTCTGGATTTAAATCGCGCTAAAGTTACATGCGGAGTAAATTTCCGCCCCTCAGCTTGTAAACCCAGTCTTTGCGTTAAAGTTTCATGAGCAAGTTGTAAACGTTCTAATGGCTCTGAGGCAGCAACACCGGCCCATACCATTCTTGGCTTATCACCTCCAAAAACACCAACGGAGTCTAGTTTTAAAGAAAAGGGCGCAAATGAAAGAGTATTTAAATTATCAGCAAGATCAGCTGCAATATGATCTTCAATATCACCGATAAAACGAAGCGTAATATGAAAATCACTCGGCTCAATCCATCGTGCATGTGGAAGGCCATATTGAATAAATGATAATTGTTCAGTTATCGCAGGGGGGATCTTTATCCCGGTAAAGAGACGAGGCATGATATTTATCTAACTTTTGTCGGTCTGAATTTTATGAAAGATTTAGGGTATAAATTATAAAAAGTCGCAGTTTTCACCCTTGAAACCAGTGGAAATAAACACCATATTAGCTAAGAATGCTGGATTGCATTGAAATTCCATAAATATGACATCAAAATAGTGGAAAAAGTTTCAAGGAACGCAATATAAATAAATTGAGAATAAAAACACAAAAATCTCATGAATTTATAAGTTTTCTTATGTTTTGGTGGTCATTTCTGTTTGTTCATTTGTTAACAGATGCTCAAATAGAGATTGTAGAATTCAAGCAAATATAACTAAAATAAATAGTACTTCGAGATTAATAGATGGCAATATTTAAAGGATACAAACATGTCTGATTATCAGCAACATCAAGATGTTTCACGTGGAACACTGAGCCGCGCTCGTGAAATTGATCAGGGCCTACGGGCTTATATGATGCAAGTTTATAACTACATGATGGCAGGCGTCGCTTTAACAGGTGTCGTCGCTTATGGTGTGTATTACATGTCTACACAAAATGCGGCTTTTGCTCAGTTAATGTACAACAGCCCATTAAAATGGGTCATTATGCTTGCTCCATTAGGCATGGTTTTCTTCCTTTCAGCTCGTATGCATAAAATGAGCTATGGCGGTGCACAAATCGCATTTTGGGCATTTGCAGCTCTAATGGGTGCCTCGCTATCTTACATTTTCTTGCGTTACGGTGGCACGAGCATAACTCGCGTCTTTTTCATTAGTGCGGCAGCTTTCGGTGCGCTAAGCCTTTATGGTTACACAACCAAAAAGGATCTATCAGGCTGGGGAACATTCCTCTTTATGGGCCTTATCGGCATCATCATTGCTAGCATCGTGAACATCTTCCTAGCGTCATCAGCTCTACAATTCGCTGTATCTGTAATCGGTGTGTTGATCTTCTCAGGTCTTACAGCTTATGACACGCAGCGTATTAAAGAAGCTTATTATGAAGGCCATGGCTATGAAACATTAGGTAAATTGGCCATTATGGGTGCATTGAGCCTATACCTAGACTTCATCAACCTTTTCATGAGCTTACTAAGTCTCTTTGGTTCAAGCGAATAAGTCGCGCCAAATCAAATTCAAAAAAACCCGGTGAAATTCACCGGGTTTTTTTATGATTCTAAGGATGAGCTCTTTTGATCTAACTCTGGGCGGCTTCAAGCTTTTTATCAAAGACCTTTAAAACTTGTTTCAGTTCTTTGCCGCGCTTTAGCGTTTGACCTTCAAATCCAATAAGACGATAAGCGCCCTGTTTTTGAGCGAGCCCTGGCACTTTCTCAAGACGGTAAATAGGCTGTTCACTCGCATGCCGATAAATTGAAAAGACCGCCATTTGAGCTCCTGTATCAATCGCATAGTCACGCCATTCTCCCTTGGAAACCATGGTGCCATAATAAAAGAGGATTTGATTAAGCTCTGTTCTATGAAAGCAAACAACCAAATTATTGGTTTGATGGGAATGTGCGGAATTGGAAGTTAACACAAGTGAAGCGCGGTTAGATTGACCAGGAAAAGGTATAACTAAAGAACCAGAGCTCAAAAGCGCCTCCAATAGCTGATTGATAGTTTGGAACTATAATCATGCCTTCATAAGCAAAGAATATCAAGAGGGTTGAGATTATGTGGTGTTAGCTCTGTTATCAATAATGTAACATTTTGTAACAATTATCACATAATCGCCTCAAAGCCTTCAATTTTGGGCCTTAATACCTATCTATATATTGTACATAGCCTGATTGGCCCAGTTTTTTCAAAGGTCCTGAACCTATCAGCCCCCCAAGTCCCCTCAGGACTAAGATTGAACTGGGTCAATAGTTTTTATATATATAAAAACAAACTGTTAGCTGGTGATGTTTAATAAACGGATTAATATTGGTGCCCCCCGCCAATTTCCTTGTTAAGACAAGCCAGCTAACAAAATGGCAACTTTGTAAAAAGAGTTTCATAAAAGATTTCTGTTTGTGTATTGAGTAATGCGTATTGCCGAATCGTTTCGCGTATCTTATAATCGGTAGCAGGTGCTAAAGTAATGCGTATAGATATGGTCTAAGTTTTCAAACTTAAATTAATATCAGTGCCTATATGTGTAATGCGTAATGTATATATAATTGTTTTTTGAACTGCGTATCGTTCATAATACAACAATTGAGGCTGACACTCATTCTAATAGATTGAGCGTCAGCCTTTTGTTTTTTAAGGGTATGTATTTTGAGGATATGTGTTTTTAAGATTGATCTTCTGCAGGAGCTATAACAGCAACATTATCAATCAACCGAGTAGTCCCTAATTTTGCAGCAACAAACAATCTAGCGCTTTGGTCTTCATAAAGTTCAGCAATAGGCGCAAGGCTGTTCGCATCTCTTAATTCCAAATAATCAACATCAAAGCCAGCATCTGTTAGCTCAGCTATTGATTTTGCTAAGCGCTCTCTAACATCCCCATCATTTTGACTAAGGTCTTCAGAAAGCTCTGTAAGCGTTTTATAAAGAAGAGGTGCCAATGCACGTTCTTCTTCAGATAAATATTGATTGCGAGATGAAAGCGCCAACCCATCTTCGGCCCGAATAATCGGCGCACCTAAAATTTCAACGGGAATATTCAGGTCGCGAACAAACCGCCGTATGACTAAAAGCTGCTGATAATCTTTCTCACCAAAAATAGCATAATCAGGTTGAATCATCATCAATAATTTGGTCACGACAGTTGCAACACCATCAAAATGATCAGGCCGGCTTTTACCGCAAAGCTGTGATGTTACCCCGCTCACTGAAACCTTGGTAGAAAAACTATCAGGATACATTTCATCATCAGTCGGCGTGAAAACAAAATCAGTAAGCTTTCCTTCTAGCGCTCTTATGTCTTCAATCAAGTTCCGAGGGTAAGCGTCTAAATCTTCACCAGGGGCAAATTGAGTAGGGTTTACATAAATTGAACAAACAACCAGATCCGCATGTTCTTTTGCAAAATCAATGAGCGAAAGATGTCCCTCATGCAAAGCACCCATCGTTGGGACAAAAGCAATCGTCTTTTTTTGTGAGCGAGCTTCCATAATCTCTTCACGTAAAACTTGAATATTACTCACAATAGTAAGGCGATGATCTTCCATTGACGAGGGGCTCCGTTAGGCTAAATGTCTTTAAAGTTTGTCAGCTTATCAATAGCAATATTTGCCTCATTTGAAAGCAACGATTTTAAGTTTAAGATGAAACACACATGAAAAACTTCAGATAAAATGATATATAATGGGTCCTGAAGCTAATACTATGAAAGCGTGATTTAAGGGAATTTGAAATGCACTATGTGCTCGTCTTAGGGGTAATAACTTTATACATCTATTTCAGGTTTGGCGCTAAAGCATTAGCAGGATCTTTTTTTGTATTATGTCTAATAGCCATAAGCCGTGGGCTCATCGTGATGGCCATTCCACTTTTTATCTTGGCTTATTTTTTAATGCGCAGATCGGATTTCCTTCTCGAATCACCCTGGTCGAAAACATCAAAAACATCATCAGATGAGGGGAGCTCAAACGGATTTAACAAGCCTGATGCGCCAACAATCAGTTCACGTTATCTCGAAATCAACTTGTTTCCTGAGATCAACAAAATCACAGGAAAGATCACAGCTGGGCCGAGAGCAAATCAGTTACTAGACACTCTTTCATTAGATGACCTAAACGAGCTTCTTAAATTTTATAGTGATAATCACAAAGAGAGTGAGTTGGTTTTAAAAGCCTATCTCGATGCGAATTATGAAAATTGGCGTGCGAGTGTAAGTGGTTATTATGAAACATCCACCAGCTCTAATCCTGCCATCTCAAGTGTAATGAATAAGAGAGAAGCGCTCATGATTTTAGGGTTAGGGTTTAATGCAACTATAGAAGAGATCAAAGCAAGCCACCGCAAATTGATGAAGTCATATCATCCAGACCAAGGTGGCTCGCTATTTTTAGCAGCTAAAATAAACACAGCTAAAGATTATTTATTAGCATAGTGACAGTCAGGATCCATAGGCCTGACAGGATTCTTATTGCTGCGCAGAAATCGCCATGCAATCGATCGATTTTTTCTTCAATTGACGACATGTTTTACGAGCATCAGCTTCACTAAAACCGGCAAAGCGAGCGCGGTAAACATTGTTCGTTGGCACCAGCATCGTAAAGCTCTTATGGCCTTTAAGTAGCTTACCAGCCCGAGAGCCAATTGAGTGAAGGCGGCGCTCAGCATCTTCGGCTGACCCAAAGGCACCAATTTGTATGTGATAAGGTCCTTCAGGTGGAGTGGTCATGATAGGTGTCTTTTTAGTCTCGGCTTGAATGTCACCCGTTGTTACAGTTTCATCTGTCTCTACTTTTGAGTTAGTGGCTGTTTGCTTTAAAGCAGCATCATCAGATGATTGTGACATACGTGATTGATCTTTTGTTCGCACTACAATTTCTTGTGCTGGTACTTGCGCTAATTTTTTAGACGAGACGGTTTTCTGAACCTGTGGTTTTTCTTTTTCTCTCACGACCGCTTTTGCTATTTGCTTTTTAGCTTTAGGCGGTTGGGCAATTCTTTTTTGCGGTCGTTGAGCAACCTGTTTGCGGGGCTGTCTCTCAACTCGTGCAACGCGTCTCTTTGGTGCTTTTCTAGCAAAGTTTGCCGCAACAAATTGCTTTTTAGTCTTCCCGTTCCGAGCTTTACGCAGAGATTTATTCAATACCCGCGCCATGAAGTTATCTCGTTTGCGCGCTGTTCGACCACCCATCACGACAGCTACGACATGTTTGCGTCCCTTCCAGATAGAAGAGGTTAAATTAAAACCAGAAGCGCGTGTGTAGCCGGTCTTAATGCCATCAATCCCGCGCATACGGGACATCAGCCCATTATGGTTTTTGTAAACTTTACCACGATATTTGAAGCGCTTTGTTTTAAAGAGTGGGTAGAATTGCGGAAAATCCTTTTGGATACGAAGACCAAGTGTGATCATATCGCGAGCAGTCGTCGTCTGTCTTTTATCTGGCAAACCGGAAGCATTGACGAAAACGGTCTTATTCATACCCATTTTACGAGCTTTCCAGGTCATTAGTTGGGTGAATTTCCACTCAGAACCAGCGAGGTTCTCAGCAACAATAACAGCAACATCATTCGCGCTTTTGGTAATCAGAGCTTTAATGGCATCTTTGACCAAAATAGTGCTGCCTGGTTTTAAACCTAACTTAGATGGCGCTTGTTTGGAGGCATTTTCAGTCACCTTCAAGCGTGAATTCATATGAAAACGCCCAGCTTCAATATACTCAAACAGCATATAAAGCGTCATAATCTTGGTGAGAGAAGCGGGATGATGGGGTTTATCTATATTGTGTGAATATAATATCTTGCCCGTATGAACATCAACAGCCATAGCCGCTGATTTACGAGCAGCCTGCGCTGTATCAGCCCCGCTGAACAAAGGAAAAGTGAATACCAAACCAAAAACTAGTGCACTGACACTAAGAAACTGTAAGTTCCGCATGTTTGTCTCTTTAAATTTACCTGCCACAAACAAACCATCCGGATCACCCCAATCTCCCTATAGATTAGCCTTCATATATTTAACTGAACTGCGTTTATTAGGTCAAAAGACCAAATAAATCCTCAGCCGTTAATTTTAAAAAGGATCCGGCAACGGTTTTTCAAATAGCATTTGATTGCCCTCTAAAATCCAAAAGACCATCAATTTTGGGCATCAATGAGACAATTTTGAACTCAAATTAAGGTTCTTTTGTTTGCATCAACGCCAAAGGCTATCTGAAATTAAAGGTATAAATGATTTACTTTGAATATTTCTTAAAGCTTTAAATCAAATTTGATTAAAATTTTAGCGATTAAAAACAAACACAGCAGCGCACCCATATCCCTCAATTTGAAGATTAAAATGATTCGGATATGATAACTCTACTTGAGAGGGCAATTTCTTAAGCTATTCACAATTGAAATTATCAAAGGAAGACATATGTAAGATATAATCTTAACTAAACTTTCTGGCTTCATCTCTCAAATAATTGAAAAAATTTACGATATTTTAAATAAAAATATTCGGCGGATTGAGAAAAGTGTGACAAGATATAGAAAGTGTTTATGAAAGATTTGAAAAGAGTTGCTGCCCCTCAAGAGGAATGAGGGGTGCAAGTTCTTAATAAGAATTAACAGTGGTTAAAGCTAAATAACAGTTATTAGTAAACTGATATACAGTTGAAACGACGAATGAAACATAATGGTAACGAGAGTAACCATTGATTAAATCTAAAGTGATGTTGACGGAAAAATGTTGAATTTAAGGAGCGATATTAACAACATCTTCTGTAATTCAAATGAAGATGATGGAGAGGGTAATTCAGGCGTTGCCAGTCCAGGCCTCACAGAAAAAGTAAAAGAGAAAACGAGGAAGCCGAGCCTTTATAAAGTCTTATTGCTCAATGATGATTACACTCCAATGGAATTTGTCGTTCATATATTGGAGAAATATTTTAACAAAAATCGCTCTGAAGCAGAACGAATTATGCTTCAGGTGCACCATCGCGGCGTTGGAGTGTGTGGCGTATTTACATACGAAGTCGCCGAAACAAAAGTCACCCAGGTGATGTTATTTGCTCAAGAGCATCAGCATCCCCTACAATGCACCATGGAGAAGGAGTAACTTTCCATGCCTTCATTTACGGAGAGCCTAGAAGAAGCCATACACCGCGCGCTGGAATATGCAAGCGAGCGCCGGCAGGAATTCGCCACATTAGAGCATCTTCTCCTTTCATTAATCGATGATAAAGACGCATCAGCCGTCATGAAGGCGTGCGGAGTGAACCTAGAGCTTTTACGCAAACAGCTCATTCAATATATCGATACGGATTTGGATGCGCTTGTTGTCTCAGAAATAGAAGACGTACAACCAACAACAGGCTTTCAACGCGTTGTACAGCGCGCGCTCATTCATGTGCAATCATCAGGCCGTGAAGAAGTCACTGGCGCTAATGTGCTTGTTGCTATCTTTGCTGAACGTGAGAGCCACGCAGCTTTCTTCTTGCTTGAGCAAGATATGACAAGGTTTGATGCGGTAAATTATATCAGTCATGGTGTTGCAAAGCGCAGTGATCAATCTGAAGCACGGTCTGTCAGAGGTGTTGACGATGATGCGGCAACCGTTGAAAGCGGTGACGATCAAAATAGAGAGCCTGATATCTTAGAAAACTTCTGCATTAACTTAAACAAGAAGGCAAGTGAAGGGAAAATAGACCCCCTAATTGGCCGTGAAACAGAAGTTAATCGCACCATTCAAATTCTTTGTCGTCGTCAAAAAAACAACCCATTATTTGTAGGCGAACCAGGAGTTGGTAAAACAGCGATTGCCGAAGGTTTAGCACGCCGTATTGTTAATCTTGAAGTACCAGAAGTTTTGAATGACTCAGTCATTTTCCAACTGGATATGGGCTCACTTCTTGCTGGCACGCGTTATCGCGGTGATTTTGAAGAACGTTTGAAATCAGTTATCAAAGAGATTGAAAAAACTGAAGGCTCAATCCTCTTTATTGATGAAATACACACAATCATCGGAGCTGGCGCTACATCTGGCGGTGCGATGGATGCGTCAAACCTCCTTAAACCAGCCTTGGCGAATGGTTCTATTAAATGTATTGGTTCAACCACATACAAAGAATTTAGAAACTACTTTGAAAAAGACCGCGCTATGGTGCGCCGGTTCCAAAAGATTGATGTTGAAGAGCCAAGCCCGGAAGATGCAGTTAAAATTCTAAAAGGCTTGAAGCCTTATTATGAAAACCATCATAATGTGAAATATACCGAACAAGCGATCCAGGGCTCTGTCGATTTGTCAGTGAAATATCTGCACGATAAAAAATTGCCAGATAAAGCCATTGATGTATTGGATGAAAGTGGTGCAGCGCAAATGTTGTTGCCTGAAGACAAACGCCGTAAAACCATTGGCATTAAAGAGATTGAAGCGACCATTGCTTTAATGGCACGTATTCCACCAAAGTCTGTTTCAAAATCAGATGCAGAAATCTTGCGCAATTTAGAGCGAGATCTAAAACGAACTGTCTATGGTCAGGACAAAGCTATTGTAGCTCTTTCTTCTGCCATTAAACTCTCACGCGCTGGGCTGCGCCAACCAGATAAACCAATCGGTTGCTATCTGTTCTCTGGCCCAACCGGTGTTGGTAAAACTGAAGTGGCTCGCCAATTGGCAGATACAATGGGCGTTAAGATGCTGCGCTTTGACATGTCAGAATATATGGAGAAGCACGCGGTATCACGTCTCATTGGTGCGCCTCCTGGCTATGTAGGCTTTGATCAAGGCGGCATGCTGACAGACGGCGTTGACCAAAACCCGCATTGTGTGCTTCTGCTTGATGAAATTGAAAAAGCCCATCCGGACATTTTCAACATCCTCTTGCAAGTGATGGATCATGGCAAGCTAACTGACCATAACGGCAAAGCAGTTGATTTCAGAAATGTCATTCTCATCATGACATCAAACGCGGGCGCTGCTGACTTGGCAAAAGCCCCAATTGGCTTTAACCGTGATGAACGCACAGGCGATGATGAAGAAGAGCTGAACCGTATCTTCAGCCCAGAATTCAGAAACCGTCTCGATGCTATCATTCCATTTGGCAGCTTGAACGAAGATACAATCACCAAAGTGGTTGATAAATTCATCTTTGAACTGGAAGCACAATTGGCTGACCGCTCAGTTGCCTTTGAGCTCTCCAAAGAAGCAAAGGCCTGGTTAGCCAAAAAAGGTTATGATCCTAAATTTGGCGCGCGGCCTTTATCTCGCGTTATTCAAGAGTACATCAAAAAGCCACTGGCTGAAGAGCTCTTATTTGGCAAGCTTGAAAAAGGCGGAACTGTAGAAGTCTTTGTTGAAGGCGAAGGAAAAGAAAAGTCACTTGGCTTTAACTATCTCGGTCCAGATGCGGGTAAGAAAACTGAGAGAAAACCGAAGCCAGCGGCAAAGAAAAAGCCGCGCGCAAAAGTAAGCACAGTGCCTGAAGCTAAAAAAACAACAACCAGAAGAAAACCCGCGGCAAAGCCTAGAAGAAAGCCGTCCACAAAAACAAACAAGGGTGATAGTTAGTATTTTTATCAACTAGATCTTTTGGTTGGAGAAAGCTAGATTAATGGCGATCGTGTATTACGGTCGCCATTTTTATTTAAAAAGATGTCTAGACAATTCAAGAGAGATTTATGATAGCGCACCAAAGGCAACAGTTTATAAATGGTGCTCGCACGTCTCTTTCCCCAGCCGGTATGGTCTTGTTCCTGACCTTCTTTGCCTATGGGGCTTTGGTCGCCAGTAGTGGACTGCCCTTAGAATTGGGACTAGGTCTTACCATCTTCGTCTTCGCAATCCCCGGCCAAGTCGTGCTGGTTGATGAAATCGCAAGGGGCAGTAGTTTAATTGCAGCTGGTTTGCTCACAACATTGACAGCAATCAGATTGTTACCACTTGCAGTCTCACTACTTCCAGTTATACGCCATCCCTCAAACCCCAAATGGATGACACTAGCGATCGCCCATTTTATCGCGGTCACTGTTTGGCTTCAGTCAATGATTGACCTACCCAAATTACCAAGCGAACATAGAGCTTCTCATTGTTTAGGGTTTTGTTTAGGGCTGTTACTCTTTACGAGCGTAGGTACAGTTATTGGCTTTTACGCCGCGCAGTACTTACCCAGTCAATTAGCTGCCGCCACATTAATGATTACGCCGATATATTTTTTTCTCTCCCTCTTTCAAACAGCAAAGAGAAAAACAGATAAATATGCCTTTGCTTTGGGGGGCACAATGGCAATCCCTCTCACCATCTGGGAGCCAAATTTTGCTTTAATCGGTTCAGGATTAATCGGAGGAACAATCGCCTATTTAATGACAAAGAGGAGAGAGCCAAATGAGTAATGACATCTCTGTTTGGCTGATTGTAGCGATTGGCTTTCTCGCAACAGAACCCTGGCGCTGGGCAGGTGTAGTATTTTCAAAAGGTTTGTCAGAAGAGGGGGAGCTGATTGCGTGGGTAAGGGCTGTCTCAACGGCTCTCATCGCAGCACTGGTCATGCGTCTCTTGATCGAACCCCCGGGAAGTTTAGAAAACACACCAATAATTTTGCGCTTCCTATCATTGCTAAGCGCAACAATTGCTTATTTTCTTTTTCAAAGGAAGTTGGTGCTCTCAATATTTATAGGGCTAGCAACATTCCTCTTACTTATATATTTGAATGGCTTAATGGGATCACCCCTCTAAAACAGCTCGATATTTTTCAGCATGTTGTTTGAGTAAGTCACCATCGGCAAACTCTACGGCGTGCCCCTTTAAAGATTGACCTTCTTTAACAGGGATGATGTGAAAATGTGTGTGAAACACGGATTGTCCCGCAGCAGGGTTGTTAAATTGACGCACAATAACACCATCAGCCTCAAAAGCTTGTTTACCAGCATTAGCTATTGTTTGGACCATCTTGATGGCATGGGCCAAACTATCTGGATCAGCATCAAGTAAATTAACTGAAGGCGCTTTAGGGATAACGAGCGCGTGTCCATCAGCCTGCGGCATCGCATCCATAATCGCTATTGAATGCTCATCTTCTAATAGTATTTGCGCCGGAATTTCTTTTCGAAGGATCTTTGCAAAAATATTATCATTATCATACGTCATCAGGCTTACTTCCTTTATCAGAGCTATCAGCTCTATTCGGCTGTGGTTCTTTAGATTTATACGGCAAATGTTTGGCAAGTGCATCAGCTCGAAGCTCAACAAACTGGCCTTCATCAATAAGAAAATCTTTAACCGCCACTCGAAGCCCATGATGCAAAATATAATGGGCAGAACAAGTCTTAATCGGACTATACCCCCGCAATAATTTATGCTCTCCCTGAGCGCCAGCTTCAACTCGGTTTAAATTATTTGCTAAGGCATAATCAATCGCTTGATAATAACAAAGCTCAAAATGCAAAAAGTCATGATGTTCTTTTGCTCCCCAATAGCGACCATAAAGCGTGTCACTCCCTATAAAGTTTAACGCCGCAGCAATATAGTCATCCTCTCGCTTTGCAAAGATGAGAACTATGTTATTTTTTAGCGTTTGATGAATAAGATTAAAAAATGATCGAGTTAAATAAGGGCTCCCCCATTTGCGATCAAATGTATCTGTATAAAATTGATAAAACGCATCCCAGTGTTTGACCTCTAAATCAGCACCCGTTACCCATTCAACTTGCAAGTCATCAACCAAAGCAAGGCGGCGCTCTTTCTTAATAGCCTTACGCTTGCGAGATTGAAGACTGCAGAGAAACTCATCAAAATCAGTAAATCCTTGATTTTCCCAATGAAACTGAGTGTCGTGGCGAATAAGAAATTTCTCTTGTTCAAGCAGGGGAATTAAATCAGGTTCAATGAAGTTTACATGGAGAGAAGATAAGTTTCTAACCTCACCTTGACGGACGGCAAATTGTAAAAGAGCAGAGCGAATGGCATCTGCATTATCTCCACTGCTAAAAATCCGGCGCCCTGTGACAGGTGTGAACGGAACAGCTGTGAGTAATTTAGGGTAATACTGCCCGCCAGCCATTTCAAATCCACGGGCCCACCCATGATCAAAAACATATTCACCCTGACTATGCCCTTTTAAATAAAGCGGCATAATGCCAACCACTGCGCCTGTATCATCCTCTGCAACGAGGTGAAACGGCCCCCAGCCAGTAGAGGGTTGCACAGAGCCACTATGCTCAAGAGCTGCGAAAAAGTCATAACTCAAAAACGGATCATACGGGGCGCCCTCAGGATTGGCCAAACGTTCCCAATCTTGAGGCTGTATGTCATCGATCGTATCAACCGTTTTGAGTGTATAAGGGTTTGCCATAAAGAAAATTTGTGTCTCTGGTTGTTTATGAATGAGAGTGAGCGGCAAGCACGTTTGTTAAGTCTTTATAATCAATAGTTTCAAAGATAGGCACGGCGTTCATGTCTTTGGCCTGAATACATTGAGCCTCGGTGCGAACAGTCCAGCTAAAAAGCGGAATGTCTAATGCTCGCAAAGTTGCTTGCAAATGAGGGTTAGTTATATCACCAATTTCATGTGCGATAAAATCTATTTCAAGCTCGCGTGCAGCTTCAAATTGCACTTTGCCCTCTAGCCTTTGATCTTCTGTAATTTGCGGCCAATCCTTTGGAGGGCATTGACTGGTCACAAGACCACATTGTCCCTGAAATCCTTTAGTTTTCAAGCGGCGAATAACTGAGGGATCAAATGACATAATGCCATATGGCCCCTTATAGTCGCAAACCGCATCCATAATTCCCTGTTCCATTTCATCTCTGTCAGTCCAATGGCTCTTAACTTCAATCAAGAGAGGAACCTGACCATCAACAAGGTTCAAGCATTCTTTTAAAGTGAGGATACGGTCCTGCCCAAGTGCATAAGGAATTTGCTTGAGCACACTCGACTTCATAAATGACAAACGACCATCTTGTCCTGTTAAGCGGGACAAGGTTTCATCATGAAAAACCATCGGCACACGGTCACCGCTCATCTGAACATCAATCTCAATGCCAACACCAGCGCTGATCGCTTTGCGAAAGGCAGTTTCACTATTTTCAATGACCGATTGTTCTAAATTATGCAGACCCCGGTGAGCATATCCGATTTTATTATCTAATTTCATGAGGCTGTCCATTGTAGAGCTGGTTGAATAGTAATTTATGGTTTAAATCGAAATAAGCCTTCAATCTCGACCAATGAATTCAGTGGCAAACTGCTACATCCAACAGCAGAGCGGCAATGTTGACCTTTATCACCCAAAATATCTTTCATGAGATTAGACGCCCCATTTATTACCTGCGGGTGCTCATAAAAATCTGCCGGACAAGAGACAAAACCACCTAATCGGATACATTGCTCAAGCCTATCAAGGTCACCAATCTTCGCTTTCACTTGCATGAGAATATTAAGGAGGCAAAGCCTGGCAGCAGCTTGCCCCACCTCAATGCTATTATCAGAAGGAACAAGGTCCGAAGACATATGACCTGTAAATTTCACACCTCCCTCTTCAAGGGGTATTTGTCCCGATATGTATATATGAGGCCCCTCAATAAGAGCTGGAACATAAGCCCCAACAGCTTCAGGTGCATCTTGTAAAGTGATGCCAAGCTCTTGAAGGCGGCTTTCAACGGAATTTGTCATGGAAACTATGCCTCAATAATAAATGTGCCAAATGAAATAATTTGATCGAAGTTTGTCCTTATTTTAGTGGCATAACAGAGAATTGAATAGATGAAAAACCGTCTCAGTTACCATTCGGTCTTTAAAATTCACAGAGTTTAAATATGCACTAGAGAGTGAAGAATTGTGAGATTGTAACCAAGTCAAAACTATGTAAGACTTCAATTTTAAAGTGGCGAGATAGTTAAAATAAAAAAGCGTGTCACGGTTAAAAATGTGAGTTCAACCTTAAAAAAGAAAATGATCACACCTCAAAAAAGGTCGCAAAATATGAAATTTCAAACACTTTCCTTAAAACAACAGAGCCTAACACTATTGTCAGCAACTTTGGGGGCATCCCTATTGGCAACAAATCCTGCAATGGCCGTAAAGAAAGTGATTGAGACAAAAGACACCTATTTAGCACCTCACAGAGCCGTATATGACCTAACACTAAAAGACACACATTCTAGATCGAATATCGCAGATGCACATGGTCGTATGGTCTTTGAAATTAGCGGTTCTAAATGTGAAGGCTATCTTGTGAATATGCGTTTTATCCTCTCCATAGCAAACACAAAAGGTGCAGTGAATGTAACTGATGTCAGAACATCAAGCTGGGAAGGCGGCAAAGCAGAGCGCTTCCGTTTCAACACAAGCCAGTATTTCAATCAAAAATTCTCCAAGTCAACCATCGGAGATGCAGCGAGAAAAACGAAAGGCACTGGCATAAACGTCCAAATCGAAAGCCCTAAAAAAGAGGCTGTGAAATTCGATCAAAAAGCCTATTTTCCAACTGAGCACACCAAACTCATGCTGCAAGGAGCCATTGATGGAAAGAGCGTTGTGCAAGCGCCCATTTATGATGGCTCAGAAAACGGCAATACCCTTTATGATACAACAGCGATCATCGGTAAGGAAATGAAAGCAGATGCCTCAATTGACAAGAGCAAGGTTAAGAACATCTCTGTCTTGAAAGATATGGCATCCTGGCCTGTGGCTATTTCATTTTTCGATAAAAAGAAAAGCAAAAAACAAGACCACACACCAGATTATGAAATTGCATTTCGCCTTTATAAAAATGGTGTCAGCAGAGAACTACTCATTGATTATGGTGACTTCTCATTAGATGGAACCATGTCTCATCTTGAAATGTTGCCTGAAAACAAATGTAACTAGAGCCTTCCACCTATAGGTGAGGCACTTAGGAAAAGCGCAGTTGCATTCGGCGGATGATGCGACGGTTGCTTCTTGCGGATACTAGGGGCATCTGAAGCACAAAAGAGGCAGTCTAAGCGCCATTAAAAACTCCACAGTCTAGCGGCTCCTCGAACACCACTTGTTGGACCATAAAGAGGCCGGCGGATACCGACTCTTTTGTCGGCAGAAAAAAGTGTGGGCTTCATAAGCTGAGGCAACTCATCATAAAGATGGTCCATTTCAGAAAGTCCTCCACCAAGCACAATCACCTCTGGGTCAAAAATATTCACAACCATAGACAAGGCTCGAGCCGTTCGAGAGCTATGTAATTTTAAAGAAGTGAGCGCTGCTTCATCACCAGAGTGAGCTTGTTGAACTAGATCTTCAACTAAATTGAGAGCACTTGAATGACTTTTGTTGTGGTGTTTGACTAATGCGGGGCCTGAAATCCAGCTTTCAATACACCCCTTTTGACCACACCAGCATTGATCAGCCGTTTCAATCTCCTCGTAGGTTGGGTAGGGCAGGGAGCAGTGCCCCCATTCACCACCTATAGAACGCGGACCATTGACGATTTGCTCATCAAAAACCAAGCCACCTCCAACACCAGTGCCCATGATAACACCAAAAACACTTTTTGCCCCTTTTCCGGCTCCATCCACGCTCTCAGAAAGGGCAAAACAATTCGCATCATTTTCAAGGCGCAGGGGCCGTTTGAGGGCAGTCTCTAAATCTTCTTGAAATGTCTGGTCATTGAGCCAGGTGCTGTTCGCATTTTGAATTAGGCCAGTGGCAGGGCAAATTGAACCGGGAATGCAGACGCCAACGGGGGCTGAGGCTTGTAATTCATCCTCAATGCTTATGACGATTTCTAAAATGGCCGAAATGGTTAAGTCATAGTTAAAACGAGGGGTTGGCTTTCGTTTCGTTAACAGAGTTTGACCATCAGCTGTTAATGCTGCACCAAATATTTTCGTCCCGCCAAGATCAATGCCGATATGAAAACTCATGGGTTTACCCCCAAGTCTAAGACCCAAGGAGCTTTTGTCGAGCTGCTTCAACCCCTTCAGGTGGTATATCTTCACTAGAACAAAAGGCTAACAGTAAACTTTCATCAGATGTTAGGAAATCAAGCACACCACCTAAAAATTTAAGGTTTTCTTTTAACCGAATGATATCAGTTGGTTCAATACCAGTCGTAGATATAAATTTTGTAATTTCTTCCGGTGATTGAGAGATATAAGCCAATGATTTTACTGCAATAAAAGCCGCAGACTTGGTGCTAATTTGATGATGCGCATTTGACATGAAGGCGGCTCCTACAGATTTCGTTAATTTTTCTAATATTTCTCTAAAAGTTAAAAATTTAAACGATTATTTTACATGTTTAGGATTATATAACATATTGGTATGCTAATACGCCGATATTTATAAAGATATTAAAAGATCTTTCTCGGTCCGTAAAAGCATAATGTTAGATCATGTAAGGCGTTCTTAAATTATGTCAAAAAGCATATTAATCGTTGAAGACAACGAATTAAATATGAAATTATTTCACGACTTGCTATCAGCGCATGGCTATACAGTCTATCAAACACGCAACGGTGTTGATGCGCTGGATTTAGCACGTGTTCATAAACCTGACTTAATTTTAATGGATATCCAATTACCTGAAGTCTCTGGTCTTGAAGTGACCAAGTGGCTAAAGGAAGATGATGAGCTATGTGAAATTCCCGTTGTCGCTGTGACTGCATTTGCCATGAAAGGTGATGAAGAGCGCATCCGGGAAGGGGGCTGTGAAGGCTATATTTCCAAGCCAATTTCAGTAACACATTTTTTAGAAACAATTGGTCAGCTGTTACCAGTGACCGAGGATGAGGATGTTTCGAGATGACCGCAAGAGTGTTAGTGGTTGATGATATTAAGGCCAATGTCAAATTGCTTGAAGCACGTTTAAGCGCTGAGTATTTTGAAATTTTGACCGCCTATTCAGGGCCAGAAGCTTTAGAAGTTTGTGAAGTTGAGCGAATTGACGTTATTCTTCTTGATGTCATGATGCCAGGTATGGATGGCTTTGAGGTTTGTGAGCGTTTGAAAAATAACACCAAAACCCAGCACATCCCTGTTGTTATGGTCACCGCCCTTGATACTCCAGCAGACCGTTTGCGCGGTTTGGAAGTTGGCGCAGATGATTTCTTAACAAAACCAGTTGATGATGTAGCTCTGGTCACGAGAGTGAAAAACCTGGCACGTCTAAAAATGCTCACCGATGAAATGACCATGAGAGCAGAAACAGGCAACCAAATGGGCTTGTCACAAGGCGCAACCCCAACATTTGGCTTGCAAAAATGGTCAGGAAATATCCTCATTGTTGAAGATAATCAGCGCTCAGCCGAGCGCATGACCAACAATCTAACTAAAGAGCATAAGGTTGAAATTGAGCAAAACCCTCAAGAAGCTTTATTCCGCTTAGCTGAGCAAGAATACGATTTGCTCATTCTAAGCCTAGACCTTAACGGTGTTGATGGTTTGCGCTTAGCCAGTCAAGTCAGAGCACTAGAGCGTACACGCAGCCTACCGATTTTGATTATTGTAAATCCAGAAGATAAAGCGCGTTTAATGCGCGGGCTTGATATGGGTGTGAACGATTATATGGTGCGCCCAATTTGCGCCAATGAAATGTTGGCCCGGGTAAATACACAAATACGCCGTAAAAAATACACGGATTATTTGCGCAATTGTTTGGAGACAAAAGTGGAGCTGGCTGTGACCGATGCTCTTACAGGTCTGCACAATCGTCACTATCTAGAAAGCCACTTGAAAACATTATTCGATGAAGCCAATGATAAAAGAAAATCATTGTCTGTCCTTATGACAGACATTGATTATTTTAAATCAGTTAATGACACCTATGGTCATGACGTCGGTGACGTTGTCTTAAAAGAATTTGCTCGTCGCATCCGTACAAACATCCGCGGAATGGACTTAGCTTGCCGGATCGGTGGTGAAGAATTTGTCATCATCATGCCAGATACAAGCTTAACTGAATGTTATAATGTGGCAGAGAGACTAAGAAAATCTATTGAAATGGAACAATTCCATATCCCTCAATTAGATAAGCCATTAGAAATTACCACCAGCATCGGTATCACAGCTTTAGATGATAACATTACCAACATGGATACGTTAATGAAACGGGCAGACCAAGCTCTTTATTGCGCTAAACGTGATGGTCGCAATCGTGTCGCTGCAGATGCTGCTTAATTCTATTTAAAAATTAGAGCTCAATAACATATATAATTGCAAAAATGCCTCATAAGGGAGATCCATTTTTGCAATTATTAATGAGTGCTAGAAATTAAGAAAATTGTGAGTTTTTAGCGATTCTTTTCAAAAATGGCCAAAATAAGGTAAATATCAACAGGCTACTGTCACGAATTTACCATTTTTCTTTACAATGATGTTGAAATATAGCTAAGAAAATAGGGGATAATATTGATTTATTGTGCCATTGCGCTAGTTTGTCTACAAGTGCAAAAACTATTTTTTTACTAGCAAGCCGAATCTAAAGAATTTAGATGCAATTTTTTATATGATTATGGTCGCTTGTTAGAAGAGTTATTTGGCGGCTTTGATGTTGGGGTATCTAAATCTTTTGAACAATTCCTGATATTAAAACTGTCAACGATAATCCCAGCGGGATGTACAGGTACCGCCGCATCTCCTGGTTCCGTTGGGTGCGGTCGGCTGGAACTGGTATGAGTGGCCTCCTCGTTACGCCGGTACTGGTCGACCTCGAAGTCAAATGACCATAGGCCCTCTTTGGTCCATTTGACAAAGGCTGGCCTCGCAACTTCGGTTTCACCCCGCTACCGTTTTGTTGTGGGGCCAGCTGCGTTTTAAGGCCAGTTTATCTAAAAGGCCAGTTAAGATCCCTATCATTCTCCCTTAAAAATATTTTCAAATGCAAAAAATCAATTCAGACCAATACAAGATGAATGGTAAGTAGCTTTGATTTTCGCATTACTTAATTCTAAGAGATGCCCAAAAGAGGGTGAAACAGAGAGTAATAAAACCCTTATTTCAACTGAGGAGGTAATCGAATATTTTATTAACTATAAAATATCTTAAAGAAAAAATACCCTCTTTCATTGGCAAGTAAAATGGTCTCACCGAAAAAGGGTAGATAAAGCAATCTATTTAATTTTAGCTTCTTTAAACTCGACGTGCTTACGTGCAACAGGGTCGTACTTTTTAAGAACAAGCTTTTCAGTCATAGTACGGGCATTCTTTTTGGTAACGTAATAGTAGCCAGTACCTTCTGTGCTTAAGAGTTTAATTTTTTGTGTGGTTGGCTTAGCCATCGGTCAATGCCTTTAAAAATCTAAATTTCAACAATTTGTTTGTGAGTACCCGCCAGAGCATAAAAAGCTCAACAGCTAAGGCGAAAGTTGAGGGGAACATGCCGTTTGTTTGCCAATCTGTCAAGAGGGACTTTCCATTTCAATCCAATCTCTTTGAAATTTTTGTCCTAAATACTGGTATATTGCAACAGAGCTAGGTTGAACGAAGCCAGATGTGACTAAATGGTCGTTTAAATCCTCTAAAATAACACGTGTCATAACATGTGTTTTCAGCTCAAGTGCCTCATTATAACTCACCCATTGGGTCTGTGTGAGCTCATTATCTCCCATTTCTGTCCATTCTGGAGGGCCTGTATAATCATATACAAAAAAACGTGTATCAAAACGCTGCTTTAAACCTGGCGGCGTTATGGCTCTAGAGAGAAATAAGAAATCAGCCGGAGTAGAGTTAACCGTGAGATCTAAACCTGTTTCTTCATTGAGTTCACGCAGAGCACAATAGATTAGTCCTGCTCCTAATTCACGCTGGGAGACCAGCGTAGGAGATTTATTTACGCCGTCACGGTCTGGTAGGTCTAAATTCTCAGGAATACCCGCTGCACGTTGCAGAGACTTATCCGACAAATATGTGAATTGTTCACCAGAAGGATACCCCTTAAACCCTAAAGGATCACGGCCAGAAATAACCGAACTTTTTAGCTGTTGAGGGGTAAAAGTTTTAAGTTGAGCCTGAGCAAGCTTAATATCGCTCTTATCTAAGGCACCGCCTGGATAGACATAGACACTCGGCATAAAAGAGCTTTTAGGATGCCTAAGGCCCATTAAAATTTTATAGGGAGTAAAACGGCGATCAATAACAATCAAGCTAGCTGCATCGCGTGGATGAATGAGGGGATGAGCCTGAGCACGATCTTTACTATTCAGGTGTTTTAACCTGTCAAACACCTCATCCATCTTAGCATTCCAGTCAATAAACGAGTTAAATGATAGAATTTAAACAAGTCACCAACAAAGAGGCAACCGCTAATTATTGCTAGAATAGGATGTGCCTTGAAGCTCATCGGTTTCATCGTGGCCGGGATAAAAACCATGCATATAGTTAGCCCATTGCACACCGATAAGAGCACCCTTAACGCGAGGGAGAAGCCAATAGCACATCACCAATGTAAGCGGCAACCAAAGCGCAACATGAATCCAGAGAGACGGCGTATAAGCTATTTCAATCGCCATCATGAGGGGGAGGACAATATGGCCTACAATAAAAATCGTAAAATAGGGGGGCGCATCATCAGCGCGGTGATGATGTAGTTCTTCACCGCAACTAGGGCAGTTATCATTGACCTTAAGGTATTTCCCAAAAATTGGGCCCTTAGAACAGTTCGGGCATTTTTGTTGAAACCCATCTGATACCGCACGAACAATATTCCGTTTTGGTAAGTCTATATCTACATATTTTTCAGAATCTATCATGTCGAAAACCTATCCTTAAAATATAACTTAATCAATAAGCGAAAACGGAATTGACAATATGTCGCATTAAAAGGCTGATTTGTAGTCTAGTCATACTAAGAGCGTTTCTTGGAAACAACTCTCCCACCTTTACGTTTGGGTTTATTTTGTGCCTTTTCATTTTCGCTAGACGTGCGACTGCTACGTTCAGTGCCCTTTAATTTCTTTTCAATTTTTGCAGAATGCTTTCTTTTACCCTTGTGAGATTTCGATTTACTCCGTGGGATACGTTTGGTTGAACGCCTGCCTGAGCGTAAAGAGGAAGAGCCAGAGGCAACACCATCTGATAGCATCTCAAACCGGATAGCACCTGCAGTTGGGATAATTTCAACCAGGCGCACATCAACTCTTTGCCCTAAATGATATTTCTCGCCTGTTCTCTCGCCAATTAATGCCTGATGATCTTCATCGTGATTATAATAATCACCATCTAAAGTAGAGATCGGAATAAACCCGTCCGCTCCTGTATCTTCAAGTTTGATAAACAATCCGGCCCGGGTCACACCAGCAATTCGCCCTTTAAAATCGGTACCGACTTTAGAAGAAAGATAACTGGCAACAAGCCTATCTATGGTCTCACGTTCTGCCATCATGGCACGGCGTTCATACTCTGAGATTTTTTGGGCAATCTCATCAAGCTGATCAATTTCGGGATCAACCAGTCCGCCATCTCCAAATTTAAGAGCTCGCACGAGAGCACGGTGTACAATCAAATCAGCATAGCGGCGAATAGGTGAGGTGAAATGTGCATAACGAGCAAGGTTCAAACCAAAGTGGCCATAGTTCTCGGGGCTATATTCAGCTTGAGACTGGCTACGCAGAACCATTTCGGTGACCATCTCTTCCCATTCTTTACCCTTGGCTTGGGATAAAATGCCGTTAAACAATTTTGCCTTTAAGGGGCCAGAGCCACCAAAGCTTAAATCAAGGGTAGAGAGAAAATCTTTCAAGCCCTGGATTTTCTCATCTGACGGTTGGTCATGCACGCGGTATATAAGAGGTGTCTTTTGTTTCTCTAATGTTTGCGCAGCAGACACATTGGCCTGGATCATAAATTCTTCAATAAGCTTATGGGCATCAAAGCGATCAGGGGTGATGATATCCTTAATCGCACCTTTGTCATCCATCAAGATCTTACGCTCAGGCAAGTCTAAATTAAGAGGAGCCCGGTTGGTGCGTGCTTTCTTAACCGCATCATATGCTTCCCAAAGAGGTTTTAAAATGGGCTCGAGCAACGGTGCAGTCTTATCATCGACCTCGCCATCGATCGCTGCTTGCGCTTGAGTATAAGAAAGTTTGGCAGCTGATTTCATCAAAATGCGTTGAAACTGGTGAGATTGCTTCTGCCCACCCTTATCAAACACCATTTTAACGGCAAGTGCTGGGCGCTCTTCTCCCTCTCGGAGCGAGCAAAGGTCATTAGAAATCAGCTCAGGCAACATCGGCACAACACGATCGGGGAAATAAACCGAATTCCCGCGGCGCTGGGCCTCTTCATCAAGAGCCGAGCCAGGTCGCACATAAAACGAAACATCAGCAATGGCAACGATGACAATAAACCCACCTTCATTATCTGGTGAGGTATCTTTGCACGCCCATACCGCATCATCATGGTCTCTGGCATCTGCCGGGTCGATGGTGATAAAAGGTGTATCGCGCAGGTCATCACGTTTCTCTAGCGTGACCGGAGGCAAACGCTCGAGTTCATTCGTGACATAGTCGGGGAAGTGATGCGGAATGCCATGGGTTTCAATGGCAATAAGGCTGATCAACCCCTGATCTTCAGGGTTACCAAGCCGCTCAACAACACTGGCGCGCGGCAGGCTGGCACGCCGTGAGCGGTTGATTTCAAACGCAACAAGCTCACCATCCTTGGCATCCAAACAATCACTAGGAGAAACAAACCAATTTTTGAGCTTTTTCTTATCAATCGGTTGAATTTCACCAGAGAGCCTCCCGCTAGGGTCAGAGGCTTTTTTGAATATACCAAGCAGCCGGCCCGTGTCGCGAGGGAGAACTTTAATGGGCCGAGCAACAAAGCCATAACCAATTTGCTCAATATCAACTTTGTCGATATGAGCAAGGACGCGGTCTCCAACACCAGGTGGATTACCCCGATGTTCTTTACCTTCACCAATGAGAATAACTGGTAGTGGACCTTCTTTTTTTACATTCCACTCTACCGGGTGAGCGAACAGGTCTCCTTCATTGTCTTGCCCTACAATTTTTACAATCGTAACTTTCGGTAAGGTACCAGGCTGACGCATTTTCTTACGGTTGCCCTCAATCAATCCTTCCTCGCTCATTTCTTTTAAAATACGCTTCAAAGCAATACGTTGCCCACCCTTGATGTGAAAGGCGCGCGCAATTTCTCTTTTACCAATTTTACCAGGAGTTGATTGTATGAAATTGAGGATTTCTTCTTTGGTCGGTAAAGGGCGGTCAGTTGTTTGCTTAGTTTTTTTACCCACAGAGAAAGCCCTTTCACGACCACTTATAAATCGCCATGATTGATGACAGAGCGAGAATGTTGATTAAATTGAGACAAACCACCAATTGAATAACACCCCTTTAAGGGGCTGTTATTCATCTGATTATTCGTCAGTTGTATCATCTGTATCAGCTTTTGCTTTTTTACTCGCTGTTTTTTTTGTGGCTGTCTTTTTGGTTGTACTTTTTTTCTTCGTTGCTGCTTTTTTAGGTGCAGCTTTTTTTGTTGTCTTCTTAGCTGTTGTTTTCTTTGCAGCAGCCTTTTTAGCTTTAGGTTTGGCAGTAGATTTAGCCGCAATAAGAGCGACCGCTTCTTCCAAAGTAATCGTTTCAGGCTCTTTGTCTTTCGGCAATGTCGCATTGACTTTACCATGCTTCACATAAGGCCCATAACGACCAGACATCACATTAACCGGGCCGCCTAGCTCAGGATGTTCGCCGAGCTCTTTCAAAGCTGTTGAACCTCTACGACCACCTGATTTTGCCTTTTCAGCCAGTAAGGTCACCGCATGATTGAGGCCGATAGTGAAAATATCATCTGCGCTAGGTAAGTTCGCATATAGGCCATCATGCAAAACAAATGGTCCATAACGACCTAAGCCGGCTGTGATCATCTTACCCGTCTCTGGATGCTCGCCAACATCACGCGGGAGCGAGAGCAATTGTATCGCACGCTCAAGATCAAGCGCTTCAGGATCTTGCCCCTTAGGCAGAGACGCTCGCTTCGGTTTGTCCGTATCTTCAGCATCACCCAATTGTACATAAGGGCCAAAGCGTCCGGTTTTTAAATAAATCAGTAAACCGCTCTCTGGGTCCTCGCCAAGGCACTTGTCGCCAGCGTCTCCAAGCGACGCCTCTTCATTTGATTGGTTAAATTGCCGTGTAAATTTACAATCAGGATAATTGGTACACCCAACAAAGGCACCAAACCGGCCAACTTTCAAACCAATTTGCCCGTCATCACAAGCCGGGCATTTGCGCGGGTCAGTTCCATCTTCATTGGCAGGAAAGACGTAAGGCCCTAAAATTTCATTCAAGGCATCAAGCACAGCAGAGATACGCAGATCCTTCGTTTCATCAAGCGCCGCTGTAAAGTCTGTCCAAAACTCTTTTAAAACATCTTTCCATTCAAGTTTGTCGTCAGAGATCAGGTCGAGTTTTTCTTCCAAGTCCGCAGTGAAGTCATATTGAACATATTTCGTGAAAAAGCTCTCTAAAAAGGCGGTCACGAGCCGTCCTTTATCTTCAGGAATAAACCGCTTCTTCTCAAGACGCACATACCCTCTGTCACGAAGCACGCTCAAAGTTGACGCAAAGGTAGAGGGGCGGCCAATACCAAGGTCCTCTAAACCCTTCACCAAGCTAGCTTCACTATAACGAGGAGGTGGCTCAGTGAAATGTTGCTTCGCTTCAATTTTCTCAGCTGTACAAGGATCACCTTCATAAAGGGCGGGAAGGAGTTTATCCTCATCTGTCGCCGCTTCATCTTTGCCTTCATCATAAATCTTCAAGAAGCCATCAAACTTCACAACCGAGCCTGTAGCCCGCAATTGATAGGCCGTTCCATCAGAGCTGGCCACATCAATATCAGCAGTTGTACGCTCCATAATGGCAGCTGCCATTTGGCTTGCAATGGTGCGTTGCCAAATCAGTTTATAAAGAGCCTGCCCCTCTTTATCGAGATATTTAGAAACCATATTCGGGCGGCGTGTCAGGTCAGTAGGGCGAACGGCTTCGTGCGCTTCCTGTGCGTTTTTAGCTTTTGTTTTATAAATCCGCGGACTATCAGGCACATAGTTTGAGCCATAATCCTTACCAATCACCTCGCGGCAAGATTGAATGGCTTCGGGAATAATTTGCACACCATCCGTCCGCATATAAGTAATGAGACCAACGGTCTCCCCACCAAGATCAATGCCTTCATAAAGCTTTTGAGCAACCTGCATGGTTTGCCGCGCTGTAAAGCCGAGTTTGCGCGCAGCATCCATTTGCAAAGTTGAGGTGGTAAAAGGCGCATAAGGGCGTCTTTGAACGGACTTGGCTGCAATACTACCAACCTTTAAAGAGCCTGATTTAACAGCATCGCGAATTTTATGAGCCTGTGCCTCAGTGGTAATATCGTGAGGGGCAAACTTCTTCCCGTTTTCAGAGAGAATACGTGCTTGAAAAGAAGCGTTGTCCTTATTTTTCAGGTCAGCAAGAACAGACCAATATTCAACAGGTTTAAATTGTTCAATTTCAAGCTCTCTAGCGCAAACAAGACGGAGCGCTACTGATTGCACACGACCTGCAGAGCGAGAACCAGGAAGTTTACGCCATAATACAGGCGATAAGCTAAAGCCAACAAGATAATCAAGCGCACGGCGCGCTAAATAAGCCGAAACAAGCGGTTGATCAATTTCACGAGGATGAGCAAGGGCCTCTAAAATGGCAGATTTCGTCACCGCATTAAAAGCCACGCGTTCAACTTGCACATTCTTCAAGGCTTTCTTTTTTTCCAAAACCTGCAAAATGTGCCAAGAAATAGCTTCCCCTTCGCGGTCGGGGTCAGTTGCGAGAATGAGTTTATCAGCGCCTTTTACGGCTGTGGTAATTTCTTTCAGGATTTTTGAAGATTTTGAATCAGTATCCCAATGCATTTCAAAGTCATTATCAGGTTCTACTGACCCATTTTTAGAAGGGAGATCTCTAACATGACCATAAGAGGCAAGTACTTTATAATCGCTTCCAAGATATTTATTTATTGTTTTCGCTTTGGCAGCTGATTCAACAATAACAACGTTCATATTTTGCCTCTTTATTCAACTTAAATTTAAATCACTTAAGTAAGGGTCGTACCTGTACTATGAGTTCGCAAGCTTCTATGCTTAAATATAAAATTCCATAGCAATCTAAGATTTGGGATTATTATTGAATTAGAAAAGAATGACTATTCTAAATAATAAATTAATCCTAAAAACTTACATTTTGTTCAGCGTATCGACTTATGGTTGTGAAAAGTGATTAATAGCAACCAAAAAACATTTGCCCATAAGGGAACAATAATTTAACAATTTTATATAGTGATTTTACAAGTCCTGTAAATGGAGAGCTCAATTAAATATTCACAAGAAACATTCATAATACGAAATATATAGTGATAATTCGTAACTTTCTCAGATTTAAAATTTAAAGTCGTTTAAGCAAATTTACTCAGGCGACCTTAAAATGGAGGCACCATGAAGACTGAACCTGAAGAAGAAGTTTTAAATGATCATTTAATTACGAACGCTGAAGATATTGAATATGCAGCCAGCCTCTTAAAGCAATTAAAAATGATTGCAGATCAATCGGGACACCGCATGCTATATCATCTCATAAATATGGCTGAGATGGAGGCAAACTCCATCATACAAGGTCAAAAGCCGCAAGAACTACCAAACCAACAAAACGATTAATTTTAAAAAATCTATCCATTTCAGATTTCATTTTATCTTTTGTAAAAAACTTCAGCAGAGTTGTTTTAAGAGCTTAATGACAATCTTTGTTGGCCATGATGTTCAATCAATCCTTCAAGATCAAGGTCGAGAAGAACGATTTGTAGATCTTTTGCATTGCATTTGAGCAAGCGAACCAGTGTATCTCTTTCAATTGGAGTTGGGCCCAATAACTCTAACACACGCGCCTTTAGATCTTCATCACTTCTTTCAAATTGCGCTAAATTTTGTTTTGATTTTTCATCCATAGAAAGAGGACTTTCAATTGTCTCTTGAAATCCACTCGTTTGGTTTTCAGTCTGATTATAGCAATCTTGATCTGACAATTGAGGTCTTAGACTTTCTAATACATCTTCAAAGCTCGTAATTAAGTTAGCACCATTTTGAATGAGCTTATTTGTACCCGTTGCACGTGGGTCAAGTGGATGCCCCGGAACAGCAAAAACTTCTCTGCCCTGTTCTGAGGCAAATCGAGCCGTTGTAAGAGAACCTGATCTCATCGCAGCTTCAACAACAATTGTGCCATGAGAAATGCCCGAGATTATGCGGTTGCGTCTTGGAAAGTCCTTTGCTTTAGCGATAACTCCTAATGGACGCTCTGATATCAACAAGCCATCAGATGCTATTCTCAAATAAATTTCTTCATTTTGTGCGGGGTAAACATGATCAAGCCCACCTCCTAGAACAGCAATCGTTCCAGTTGGAAGCGCAGCGCAGTGAGCCGCAGCGTCAATCCCGCGCGCTAAGCCAGATGTAATGACAATCCCTTCTTCTCCAAGGTTTTGTGCAAGCACACCCGCAAATTTTAAACCTGCACCAGAGGCATTTCTGGAGCCAACAATACCAACACTCGGGCGCTGAGCTAAATCCAACCGTCCTTTCATATAGATAAGAGGTGGCGCCGCATCAATCGATTGTAACCAGCGAGGATAAGCCGCCTCTCCAAGGGCGACTATATGAGCACCAAACTTGTCTGCTATTTCAAGTTCTCTCAGCGCCTTTTCTTGAGAGCTAAGCTGAAAACGGCGTGAGCTATTATTTCGCCCCTCCAGAGCTTTGATCGCAGCGCTGGCCCCACCAAATTGATTAAGCAAATCTCGAAACGTAATGGGGCCAATATTAGGAGACCGGATAAGCCGAAGCCAATCAACCCGTTGTTGGTCGCTCAGCTTTTGAACGCCTTTAGGAGCCGTTGTTTCAAATAAATCAGCTTGTTTGCTTTTGACCAATTTTATCTTCCTCACCTGCTATCAAGCGCTCAATATTACTACGGTGACGGATAAGAACCAAAATAGACATCACAAAGAGTGTTGTGGCAATGATCTCTTCAGTTAGAAAAAAGGTAACAAACGGGGTAACAAGGCAAGCCACCAGCGCTGAGAGGGAAGAATAACGAAAGAGAAAAGCCACCACTAACCATGCAAGGATAAAACAAAGTCCAGAAGGCCAGAAAAAGCCAAAAGCAACACCTATGTAGGTTGCAACCCCCTTACCGCCTTTAAATTTAAGCCAAACCGGAAACATATGACCAATCAGGGCCATAAACCCTGCAATGAGGCCATAAGGAATAAGCTCAAAATAAGTAGTAACTAATAGAGTAGGGATCAGGCCTTTCAATATGTCAGCTAAGAGTGTTAGGGCCGCAAGCGGCTTTTTACCTGTCCGTAAAACATTGGTTGCCCCAATATTACCAGAGCCGATTTCGCGAACATCTCCAAGCCCTGCCAGTTTGGTGAGTATTAACCCGAAGGGAATAGAGCCGAAAACATAACCAACAAGTGCAGAAAGGCACAATAATACGAACCAATGATCCATCAATCTTCCCTCAATTTATGCGTTCATCTTAAAACAGGACTTCAAATTCTATGAAAAAAGAACGCAATAGATTGTTAAGTCAAGAAGGATAATCATGATGTCTTGCAAGGGAAAGAAAAATCTTAAAAATATACAGAGGTAATTAGTTGAGACTTAACAATTAAATTGACGTGTAACTCGCAAAAGGCCGTTAAGTCTTAAGTGAAAATCAACTACTAGGAGGTGCTAACTTTTCAGTGATATTTTCAAATTCTTTACGAAGTTCTTTATTTTTAAAGACTTGGTCAAAGCCAGGCGCCTCTAGCATTTGTAAGGCCTTAAAAGAAGATTTAGCATCATCAATGAGCGCCCGGAGTTGGAAACTGGCTTCAACTGTTGAATAGGTATTATCAGCAATTTTAAGGTCGCGTTTGCTTTTGGCTCGTGCACGAACAAGCTGAGCGCGCTGGGTTTTCAAATAATCACGATAGAAAATGGCAACACGCTCAGAAAAAGCTTGAGCTTTTAAATTCGCATTGAGTACTCGAATTTGATCATCTCTATTCTGGCCGCGTAATAATTTACGGGTCTCAGCTCTGGTGCGTCTTATCTCTTTTAAAATCGCCCCCATTCGTTTCATGTAAACTTGATCAATTTTTTCAATCACATGGTTTTGCGCATGAACAAGCATGGCAAAAAGAGCAGCATGCATAGCAAAATACCTGCGAGATGTT
Organism: uncultured Hyphomicrobiales bacterium; assembly: GCA_964022305.1. GTDB lineage: Bacteria > Pseudomonadota > Alphaproteobacteria > Rhizobiales > HXMU1428-3 > HXMU1428-3. Next base: position 29,267 of record CAXIBI010000006.1, read on the forward strand.
TTGATCTCACCATCAGATTCGGCCATTAGTTGAGCTAAGCGCTCATCTATTTTACGCGACGCATCAAAGGCTGCCACCATTTTAATAAGATCTCCACCAAGCACAGAGCCAAGCAGGAGTTCAAGTTGATCAGAGGTGACTTCAATTCCAGATGCAAAAAGCGCTGATTGAATATCTAATTTAGTTTTTGCAATCTCTTTTTCATTCTCTGTAATTCGTTTCTTGAGATCAGTAATTTCTTCGTCGATGGAGCTTACTGTGTCACTTAAAATTCCAGGTAAAAGAGAATCTTGCGGCGCAGATAGTCGGCGCTCACGAAGAGCGGTGATTTGATTTTCAAGTTGTTGGATGCGCTTATTTGCGCTGCTAATCTTTTTTTGCAGGTCAACCAAAGGCACATCGGTCACAACATCAAGCGCGGCATTTAATAATTCTTGCACATCCTTCATACGGCTTTCTTTTGTCTCTGCCCAAAGCGGAGATACAAGAAAGTCACTCTCAGACGGGAGCTTATTCGCCGCATGTCTTTGTGTTGCAGTTTGAGAAAGTAAAGCAGATATGGCTTGAAATAACCGTTTTGCTTCTTTGTCTTCTCTTCCATTGAGTGCCCGTTTAGGCAGGGCAGGGGTGAAGCCTTTGTTAGTAGCCTCTTCTTGAGAGTTGTTATCAGTGGCCAATAGAGATGAGCTGCTCACCATGAAGCAAAAAACACTAACAACAATAGAATGTAAGAAAAGGCGAGATTTCATGCTGTGTCAGTCCTTTTTATACCTCAATGCTTATTTGAATAAGCTCACTTTAAAGTAATGGCACATGAGAGAGAGGAATTAAATTATATCTTATAGTCCATATCATTCAGATGGGGCAAGAATGAGAACTGTCAAGTCTCGCTTGAACATAAAAAGCTAGCTGATTGTTTAACATGTAAAATATTTACAAGAGAAACAAAGAAGCCATGAGGACAATCACAGCTAAAAACGCATTAAAATTGTTCATATCAATTGCGGAATGATACGAATCGAGAAATTACACTTATAGTCGTTAGCCTAATATATAGGTCAAATAGCTATTTAAATGGGTGAGGGGCATCTACTCATTTGAAGGCTTACGAGAGTTAGTAAATTTTAAGGCCGTGAAATCCAAGTGCGACTGAATTCAACAGTAGCTTGTTTCAAGGGCAAAGACACATGATTAACTACCAAGGGTGTGATCTCTAATGGGGACAGCTGAGACAAAAGGGTCTGATCTAGCTAAAAAGCTAGGATGTGAATGGCAATCAGATGATCCATTGATCCTGCCAGAAGTCTGGGATGTGGCATCTGCACGTCTTTTAGTAGAAGCCGGTTTTCCTGTGCTCACAACTTCAGCTGCGGCCTATGCCTGGGCTCAAGGCTATCGTCCAGGTGAACGTGTTGGCCTTGAAGAACTACTTGTAGTCGCAGGGCGAATTATTAGAGATTGTCAAATACCTATCATCGCTGATCTAGAAGGATGTTTCGATCGCTCTAACCAGTACATCAAACGTGGTGTCATGGCAGCACTTACAATTGGAGGTAAGGGCGCAATCATTGGTGATGGTGGCCGAGATGGTATGCATCAAATGCTGGGAGTTATGGAAGTCGCCAACCGCATTAAAAGTGCGCGTATGGCCGCAATGGAAGTGAAAAAAGATCTCACTTTGATCGCCAGAACTGACGCCTTGCATTTAGGGGCCATAGTCGCAAGCCCGCTAGAAGAAACAGTAAATAGAGCGAATGCATACTATAATGCAGGAGCGGATATTATTCATATACCCGGCGTGCAAAATTTAGATATCATTCAGCAACTAAAAGCGCATATTGAGGGGCCTATCATGATCACAGTAAGTCATGGGAATGCGCCGCTCTTGTCAGATTATAGAGAAGCAGACGTAACAGCGATTTGTTTAGGAACTGGTCTTATGCGTTCTGCCCTATCTGACATGCGAACGAAAGCTGAGGCGTTGATGGCAACAGGGCAATTTCTACACTTAGATGATACAATGACAGATAATGATTTATCTGATGTTTTATGCAGGCCCGTTGGCTATGAAAACAAACGTGCTTCTTCGTAAAACAAACATTTTCCCTAAATGTCATAATAAATAGCAATCTATATATATAAAAACATTTGAATATATCTATTATTTATATAATCTTTTCATTTTACGAATGGAGAGAGATGTTAAATGCCGCAAAATATCACAAAACACATTAAAGATATGGTCAAGGATGCGAGGGCCGAGATCAATGAAGTTGAAGCAAATGAGGCAATCAGTCTCATTGGTGAAACGGATGTTGTCATAGTAGATATAAGAGATATAAGAGAGCGCAGTCGTGAAGGTTATATTGAAGGGGCGCTTCATGTTCCTCGTGGCATGTTAGAATTCTGGATTGATCCAGATAGCCCTTATCACAAACCTGTTTTTGCTGAAGATAAACATTTTATCTTCCATTGTGCTTCAGGCTGGCGCTCGGCACTGGCCACCAAAACCGCCAGTGATATGGGGCTAAAACCAGTGTCGCACATCAAAGGTGGTTTTTCAGAATGGATAAAAGCTGGCGGCCCGGTCCAAATGGATCCGTAAAGCCATATAGGAAAGTATAATATGAACAGCGCGTATGCTGCGACGGATGCTTTTGCGAATGTTAAGAGGGCGTCTGAAGTGTTGCTAAAGAGCTCATGGAATATCCGTGAGAGAGAGGTGACCTTTCGAGGCTCGAAGAAGGAGTGACGCCCTTTTGGCGTCAGGACATGACGCCATAGGCGTCCGGCGTGAGCGCCGCCTCTCGGAGGCCCATGAGCTTCAGCTCATGGAATAGCCGTGAGAGAATTAAATAAAGAGAGAGTAATGATGGCTGTAGAAACACCGATTTGTGATTTTGGCTGGCAAGCGCCAGACTTCACTTTAAAAGGGATTGACGGTAAGTCATATTCTCTTGATGACCTAAAAGGTGAAACCGGAACATTAGTCATGTTTATCTGCAATCATTGCCCTTACGTTCAGTCAATTATCGATCGTATCATCAGAGATGTGAAAGAGCTTCAGGCAATGGGCGTCGGTGTTGTGGCCATTTGTGCCAATGATGCAAATGAATTCCCTGAAGATAGTTTTGAGAATATGGATCTATTTGCAAAAAAACACGGATTTACGTTTCCCTATCTCCACGATGAAACTCAGAAAATTGCTAGAACTTATGATGCAGTCTGTACACCAGATTTTTTCGGGTTTGATAAAGAATTAGGCCTGCAATATAGAGGGCGGCTAGATGCAAGCCGTAAAGAAGCTGCGCCTAAAGATGTGCGCCGAGACCTCTTTGAGGCCATGAAGCAAGTTGTCGAAACTGGAAATGGTCCCAAACAACAAATCCCCTCAATGGGCTGCTCAATAAAGTGGAGTGAAACTGCTTAAAAAAGAGTACACTTTGATGTTGATGAACTCGTTATTTCTAAGCGCCAAACACACTCTCTATGAGAAAGCTCTGAGAAAAGCAGCTTTGACTAGTCATATGATTGTTATAGAACAATGATATTTGAAAGTCAGAACTCAGAAATTGTCTGAGAATTGGGCTGTTTTGCATAAGATTTACTCAATTTCTCAGCAACTGAACATTTATTTTAAAGTAAAGCTTGCGTAGTCTATATTGAGTGATTACAACTCATAAGTGCTTCCGTTTAAGCTAAGCGAAGCTTATGTTCAGACTAGCGGTTATGACTACATTTGTTTTATAGACGAACTTTAAACTATCAGGCTCTTTATAGACAGACTGGCCCTACCCGAATATCTGAGACGGCAACATTTCTTTGGAATGAAAACTGCAATGCCCTTTAAAGCAAATTGCTCTAAGGCAAACCGCAGTTAGGAAAACTAAAGAAATCTGTTGTCAACTATCTGTCAATACTATCGGGAAAGGATCCCACAATGTCTACCAAAGGCACCATCAAATTTTTCAATCACAGTAAAGGCTTTGGCTTCATCACTCCAGAAGATGGCAGCAAAGATGTATTCGTACACATCACTGCTCTAGAACGTTCTGGCATTTCACAAGTGGACGAAGGCGACAAAGTTCAGTTCGAGATTGAAGATGATCCACGTGGCCGCGGCAAACAAGCAACGAATATCCAAATGGGATAATGGTCAATTCGCTCATTAGATTTAAGAGGTGCTAATTCTTAAATAAAACAGAGCGTTTCGATAAAGAAATTTAAAATGCTGCCCACAAATTTGGGCAGCATTTTTTGTTTGTACTAAGAAGGCTAGTCTCACAAAAGCACTAGAAGAATGATAAAGCTACTTCACTGCAATGCAGGTACAGTCAGCATGTTCAAAAACGGTGCGAGAAACAGTCCCAAGAATTTCAGCAATATCTGCATTTAACCCCCGGCAACCCATAACCAAAGTACTCGGCTTATGGCGCTTCACGCAGGCAAGAATGCTAGATGCCGGATCACCATATTCAAAATCTAGGACCTTATATTCAACACCGCGATACTTAGCTTTAGCGGCAGCCTTTCTTATGATATTTTCGGCGATATCTTGGGTTTCTTTGTTCACTTCAGAAACGTTGAATGAGCTCTCAACTTTTACAACATAAAGCAAAAAAACTTTGTCTTTATATTTCTCAGCTAAATCACAAGCGATGTGAAGAGCCTTCAAGGAATGTTTTGATCCATCAAACGGAACAAGAATGCCAGTCATGATAGAACTCCTGTGCCTAAGATCATATGGCGTAGTGTCTAATATAGTAACTCTTTCGTTAAGAATAACGTTAGAATAGCTTATAATTATTTAACCAATTTTAGGTAAACTAGCTTCATTAGTATGGAGTTAGTTATGTTTGAGTTAGTGCGTTACACCTTTTTGGTGCTGCTTGGGTTATCCTGTCTCGTGGCACTTTTCATCTCAATTCCCTTAATTAGTTCGATCCTTATCCAGTCAGGTAACTTTGAAGCCGAGTATAACCAGCCTATGGCCCTCTGGATGTGGGGCATTATTGCTGCTAGCACTTGTCTTTGGCTTTCAAGCTCCTTTATTTTAAAAGTTCCAGGTACTATCTATAGCTGGCTGACAATCAATAAAGACCATATTGCTGCTTACAGTGTCATCAGTTTGATTTTTATTATGTTCGTTATCGTCTAATTTTTTCATGAGATAGATCAAAAGTTTCCATAAAAAAAGAGGAGCCACAATGGGCTCCCCTTCATATTTTCGCGATCTTAAAGTTAAGATCAATTACAAAGCATCTAGATGCCTAGATTGAGTAGTATAGATCGAACTCAACTGGGTGAGGCATAAGCTCAAAGCGCTCAACTTCTTCCATTTTAAGTTCAATAAATCCATCAATTTGATCGTCAGTGAACACGCCACCTTTTTTCAAGAAGTCGCGGCCGCTGTCTAGTGAATCAAGAGCTTCACGAAGTGAACCACAAACTGTTGGAATGTTCTTCAGCTCATCAGCAGGTAGATCATAAAGGTTCTTATCCATTGGATCACCTGGGTTGATCTTGTTCTCAATACCGTCAAGGCCAGCCATAAGCATTGCAGAGAATGCAAGATATGGATTAGCAGCCGGATCTGGGAAGCGAATTTCAATACGCTTACCATTCGGGCTTGCAACGTGTGGAATACGGCAAGATGCTGAACGGTTGCGTGATGAGTAAGCTAGAAGCACAGGAGCTTCATAACCAGGAACAAGACGCTTGTATGAGTTTGTAATTGGGTTTGTGAAAGCGTTAAGTACTTTCGCATGCTTCAAGATACCACCGATATAGTGGAGGCAAGTTTCAGATAGATCAGCATACTGATTACCAGCAAAAACAGGTGAGCCATCTTTCCAGATAGATTGGTGAACGTGCATACCAGTACCATTATCACCAAAAACAGGTTTTGGCATAAAGGTGGCTGTTTTGCCATAAGCATGGGCTACATTATGAACGGTATATTTGTATGTTTGAACATGGTCAGCTACGCGAAGAAGTGTATTAAACTTCATGCCTAGCTCATGCTGTGCAGACGCCACTTCGTGGTGATGTTTTTCAACGCCAACGCCCATGTCTTTCATAACACTCAGCATTTCAGAGCGAATGTCCTGGCATGAGTCTACAGGAGGTACTGGGAAGTAACCACCTTTTGTACGTGGACGGTGACCAAGGTTGCCCATTTCATATTCTGTGTCAGAGTTGCTAGGAAGCTCAGAGCTGTCTAGCTTGAAGCCACAGTTATAAGGATCTGCAGAGAAACGAACATCATCAAAGATGAAAAATTCAGGTTCTGGACCAAAGTAAGCTGTGTCGCCAACACCTGTTGATTTCAAATAAGCTTCAGCTTTACGAGCGATACCGCGTGGATCGCGCTCATAATATTCACCTGTATCAGGCTCAGTGATGTCGCAAAATACTGAAAGAGTAGATTGAGCGAAAAACGGATCGATGTGAGCTGTATCAACATCTGGCATAAGCATCATGTCTGATTGCGAAATATCTTTCCAACCAGCGATTGATGAACCGTCAAAAGCAACGCCATCGTTGAACATATCTTCGTTAACTTCACTCACATCCATAGTAACGTGCTGAACTTTACCGCGCGGATCAGTAAAACGAAGGTCAACAAATTTAATATCTTCGTCTTTGATTTTTGCTAAGACTGTACTTACATCAGCCATAAAGAGTCCCCTTTTCATTCTATCTAATGGGATTTCAAAACATTATAAACCGCCCGCATTTCAATGAAGAAAAGTACAGACGGATTATAAAACTAAAAAATTAAACTGCTTCCTGCCCAGTTTCACCAGTACGAATACGGATCACCTCAGCAATATCAGAAACAAAAATTTTACCGTCACCAATACGACCTGTTTTTGCTGCTGCCTGCAGTGCTTCAACAGCTTTGTCCAACATTTCGTCAGTCGTGACAACTTCTAATTTCACCTTTGGCAAAAAGTCGACAACATACTCAGCGCCTCTATAAAGCTCGGTATGACCTTTTTGACGACCAAAGCCTTTAGCTTCAACGACAGTTATGCCTTGCAAACCAACTTCTTGTAGAGCCTCTTTCACTTCATCAAGTTTAAAAGGCTTAATAATTGCTTCAATTTTTTTCATTCCCAACCGTTCCTTATATTTGTTTAGTTTGCGAAGAAAGAGTGGAAAATAGCCGCACTCTTAGGTCTAAACTTATTTAACGTTGGTATGATTTGCATTGCTTGTGCCAACTTAGTCACTATATAAAAATAGGAGAGAAATCAACGTTTTAGTTTATAATGCCTTCGCGGTCCAAAGTTTAACAAAATCTAAATGATTAAAAAATAAGCACAAAGATTAAAAAATAGGCAGATAAATTGTATAAAAAATAATCAAAAAAATCTGATTAAAATCTAGCTTTTACAAAATTAATTAAGGCGGTGAGGAGAGGCTTCTTGACCAAGGAACTTTTTAGCTTAAACGAAATGCAAAGGGCAGATGCCTTGGCAATACAATCGGGCATTTCTAGTCTTTCCCTTATGGAACAAGCTGGTAATAGAGTGGCCCATAAAATCGAGCAAATTTGTGAGGGGCCTTCGAGATTATGCATTTTAGCTGGCCCAGGCAATAATGGAGGAGATGCCTTTGTTGTTGCCCGTCTATTATCTAGGAGAGCCTATAAAATAGACACCTTCAAGCTTTGCCTAAAAGCTGTGCAAAATTCTGATAAAGAATCAGACGCAAAAAAAATGCAGGAAAAATGGGTGAAAGAGGGCGGTAAGCTGCATTCAATAGAAGATTTGAACACCCTTAAGGAAAGTATCGATAGCTCTGCACTCATTATAGATGGTGTATTTGGAGCTGGTTTATCCAGAAATATTGAGGGCCCACTGATAGAAATTATCGAGTTTTTAAATCAAGCAAGCACGCCTGTCCTTGCCATAGATGTACCGACTGGGCTGAATGGTAATACAGGGCAAATCATGGGCTCAGTTTTAAAGGCTGACTATACAGTCAGTTTTCACGCTCCCAAACAAGGGCACAGGCTTTATCTAGGCAAAGATCTCTGCGGCAAGCTTTATATAGAAGATATCGGTATACCTGATCGTGTCACAAAAGCCATTTCTCCAAAACAATTTGAAAATACCCCAGATCTTTGGAAGGCTTGCATAAAGCCAAGGGCTTCTCAATCACATAAATACAATTACGGTGCCGTTTTGGTTGTGGCTGGCGATCACACAATGAGGGGAGCCAGCGTCCTCTCCTCTAATGCAGCCATAAAGGCAGGGGCAGGTTTAGTAACACTTGCTCTCAATAAAGAAGAAGAGGGTAGCGTCCACCCCCAATCATTCGCAGCGATTATGCATAATGTAATCCCAGAAACTTCAGATGAAAAAGGCTGGGCTGAGCTTTTTGCGGAAAAGAAAATCACAGGCGCTCTTATCGGGCCTGGAGCTAGTCCTTCAGGAGAAACAAGACAAAAATGCCTAGCTCTTTTGAAGCAAGACTCACTCATCGTTATGGATGCAGGCGCCCTCACAGCCTTTAAAGATCATAGAGAAGCGCTGATAGAGGCTGTAAGTGAGCGAAGTCCTACCGATCCAAAAGTCATCCTTACACCCCATGAAGGTGAGTTTAAAAAACTGTTTCCAGCACTTGATCTAAGCGACAAAGTCAATGCTGCCAGAGAAGCGGCCAGGGAAACTCAGGCCATTGTTGTCATCAAAGGAGCGGATACAGTCATTGCATCGCCTGATGGGAGAGTGATTATAAATACGAATGCTCCTCCCACTTTGGCAACAGCAGGCACCGGTGATGTCTTGGCCGGCATAATTACAGCGCTTGCATCTAATAAAGACAATCCAGCCTTTGAAGCCGCAGCTGCAGGCGTTTACATTCACGCTGAATGCGCCAATCAAATCAGTTTAGAGTTGGTTGCTGACGATCTTGTAGGTCAAATACCGATTGCAAAGAAAAAGATATCTCAGATGATGAGTTAGAAAAAAAATAGCTCAAAAGATTATAAAAAGCGCGCATAAGCCCGAGCAACTGAAGCAGACGTTGGTTGACCAGCCGCGCTAGGTGGTAAAGAGCCCGAAACCCGTTCAATTGTCTCTTCTAAATTTTGAACCCGAGTGGATTCTTGTGCATTTAAGAGAAGTTTTGCCCCGGCATGTTCATTTGCTTGCTCAACAAGACTGTCATATTCCTGCTTTTCAGAAACACTTAATTGGCTCACCAAGCGAGGAACATCAATATTGGCAATTTGTTTTTGAATATTCTGCACCTGCCTAATCGCAATAACATTTGAAGAATCTTCAGACAAACGTTCTTCAAATCCGGCTAGTAAGGTATTCAAAGTCTCAAGTCGTCTTTCTTGCGGTGGTGTGAGGCGAGGTGCCAGCAGATCATCAATTTGTTCCCGAATGCCATCAAGAAAATCGTCATTCTCCACATTGGCAGAGGGTTTTCCAATAATTGTATCAGCTTCTAAAAACAATGCTGCGCGATCTTCAACTTCATCTGCTCGCAGCGTACCATTAGAGGCTTTTTCATTCAGCTTAGTAATTTCAGTTTGGATATCAGCAAGCCGTTTATTGTCGGCGGGTGTCAAAAGAGGCTTGTAACCGCGGATGCGGTTGATCTCTTGTTTGCTCGCATTCACAACTGTTTGAGCAGCGATTTGAGCATCAGTCGCACCACCGCCTTTGCCAGCAGCAAATATACTGTCAGCAGATCCAGCGCCATCTCCAAAAATTGAGGTTGCACTAACAACCATGAGTTAAGCCTCCAAATTAGATACGCGTTAAAACTTAATAGTGATGCATACCCAAAACGCGAAGCTTAAATATACCACTGATTCCGTTAATTTTTGGTAAGGGGTATAGGGAGATGAGATCTAATGCATTGAATTATTTTAACAATTCTTTAGCGGCCATTATTCTGTTGTAAGAGGCTTCAAGTGAAGAGCGCTTGATATCGCCGCGTTTCACAGCTTTTACAATTAAATCATGAATGCGAGATATTTCAGATTTGTTGGCATATTTATCATCAACAATAAGCAAAATATCATTTCCAGCCTTGATAGCCTTGAGAAGTGCATCTTCAAATTCAAAATATTTTTTGATAGCCCCCATGCCTAAATCATCAGTGATGACAATGCCTTGATAGCCAATTTCTTTGCGTAAAACACCTTCAATAGCGCGGTTTGAGAGCGAAGCTGGTAATTTATTTCCATCACTAAATTGTGGGTGATAAAGATGTCCTATCATCACCATATCAACCAATTTCGCTTTGATCATTTGTTTGTATGGATCAAGTTCTTGGGTTTTCCAGCTTTTCGTGAGGTCAACAAATTGCTCATGGCTGTCTGTCCACGAGCTACCATGTCCAGGGAAATGTTTTAATGAGGTAAGGATCTTATTTTGCCTGTGCGCTAGTACAAAGGCCTTGGAAAAGGTCTTAACTGTCTCAACGGAGCTGCCATAACTGCGTTCTCTAGCTCCAATGATAGGGTTTTCAGGCACAAGGTTTAAATCAACAACGGGTCCAAAATTGACATTAAAACCAGCATGAGCCAGCTCATCTGCAAGAGTTTGATAGGTTTGAAGAGCCGAAATCTGATCTTTACCAAGCGCAATAGAAGAGGCGGTTGGGATTGTTGTAAATCCATGTTGCTCCTTTAAGCGCTGGACTTGCCCCCCTTCTTGGTCAATGGCCAGAAAAGGCGGAAGTGTCTTAGGGGGCGCCTTTTTTAAATGCGACACAAGCTTGGTGATCTGCGCCTTTGACGCCATATTACGTCCCATAAAGATCAGTCCACCAATTTGACCGGTTTTTAATAACTCATGTACCGCTTTAGATCCCTTATCTTTAGGAGTTTGCCCTTTAAAGCCAAGCATCAACATCTGCCCAATCATCTCTCTAAGGCTAGGTTGAGCTTTAGATTTACCAAGCGGCATCATTTCTTTAGACTTCTGAGGCGCCGCATTTGCTGAAGGAGTTAAAGAGGGAAAAAGGACAAAGAAAAACAGTAAAAACACAGAAGCTAGAAAGCATGAACCAACACAGAACTTATTATGTGCCTGGAGTAAAGACATGTTGGCAGGGCTGTGAGTTTGAATAAAAGTCATTCATGCATCCTAATTTATTGATTTAGCCGCAATTTAGGCTAGAAAACCGATTAATTTTGCCTCAAGAGTGAATATCACCATAAAAAGGTCACTTAATTCTATACCTGTCTACCTATATCGGAGTATAGTTCGCAAGTATGAAACGCCATTGAAATCTGTTTGCCCCCTAAAATTGGACAGAAACCATACCAAATTTATAGGGTTTAAGAGATTTCCTATGGCATAGATTTGTTAGAAATATGAATTACCTCTCTTTACATCAATGGAGCCCGTTTTGATATCTGAGTTAATTCCTAAACAAAAAGCTCGATTTTTGAGCAAACTTATTTGTTTTAGACTGATGAGCAAGGCGCTTTCAATGGTGCTTGTCTTTAGCTTAACGACTATTCTTCTTGGTGTGAGCAGTTATCCAGCTCCCGTGTTCGCCTCAGAAAAGACAGCAGGCCTTTTAGCTCGCAAAGGCAATACAGCCTTAAGGCAAAATGAAAACCAACAGGCCATTCGTTATTTTTCGGAAAGCTTAGTGGCGGGCTCGCTAGAAATTTATACAAAAGCGTCCATCTTAAATGACCGTGGCTTAGCGTATTCACGCATCAAAAAGCATCATTTAGCTTTAAAAGATTTTAATAGAGCCATCGAGGCGTTTCCCGAATATGCCAAAGCCTATAACAATCGGGGGTTGCTGCTGCATCAATTGGGCCATCATGAAGAAGCGATCAAAGATTTCAATAGAGCAATTGCTCTTCAACCATCAATGGGCGTTTCCTACCACAATAGAGCCAATGCCTTTTTAAAAGCCGGTGCTGAGAAAACGGCCTTTGCAGATTACGGAAAAGCCGTCACGCTTTTAAGCGATAAAAGCCCTGCTCATTTAGCACGCGGCCAAATCCACTGGAAACATCTAAGACATTACGCGGCGCTTCGGGAATTAAATTTATCTCTAGAAAAAAACTCTAGTCAGGCCATCGCACATTTTAACCGCGGCGTGGTGTATCATTCTTTAGGTAATCGTGTTCGTGCAATCCAGGATGTGGCGAAAGCGAGTTCTCTCGAGCCTAAAAATACAGACTATAAGAAAAAGCTCGCCAAAATTTATCTTGAAAATGGTCAATTGCCAAACGCGGCCAAATTATTCTCCAGTGTTTTGGAAGAGGACCCTCTCAATGTTGAGATCTTGATTTTAAGAGGCCGGATTTATGGGCAGCTAGGCAGATTGCAAACGGCGCTAGAAGATCTAGATCAGGCCGTGTCTCTATCAGCAAGTGCATCAGCATTTTCAGAGCGTGCGCTAGTTCAAGCGAAAAACAGACAATATGATTTTGCAATCTCAGATATTAGTGAAGCTATTCAAAAAGCCCCTAAAACCGGTCGCTCATGGGCTATTCTTGGTGATGCCGCACGCTTAAGTGAAAAGTTAATCGATGCTGAGCGGTACTATCTTGAAGCACTCAAGCGAGAGAAAAATCAAAAACAGGCTTTATCAGGGCTTAAGAAGTTAGGCTTTGGTTTAGAAGATGAAATAGAAAATGTTGCATCTATCAGTGAAGATGTCAGCGGTTGGTCCATTCAGAAAAATGATAAAGGCCATTTTGTAGCGGTCAATCCATTATATAAAAAGTACAAGATCATTTTAGATCTATACGGCCCTAGAAAACCGAAAATACTAGAATGGACTGTTTTAAAAGGGACATATAAAGGCTATGGCTTATTGCGCTATGATGCAGGTCATGAAAATCTAAAGACCCCTGTCGAGCATGTCGCAATTTTAAATCTTCGCAAGCAAAGAGTAGAGACAATTGAGCCCTATCGTTGGGGCGCAAAAATTGCCAAGTGGACTTGGCAACCCAACGATGTGATTGTTAAAGATCCTGATGGGATCGAGAATAAAGTTGTTTTACGTGTTCCAAAAAGAAGAGCACCCCCACGTGTTGCTCAGGATGATGGTGACATTTGGAGCGGTGGTTTCTGGAATTTAGGCCCGAAAAAAACGACCTCAAAACGCAAGAAGCGAAGAAAAGTACGTAAGAAAAAGAAGAAATCCTTATTTGGTAGTTTCTTCGGACTTTAATTTATTGAGATTCGGCCGCATTCAACCTTTTGGCTAATCAATCGTACTTTGAGCTTCTGAACTGTTGCAAGACCTCCACAAAGCTTAAAAATGAGGGCAATTTTAAATCACTTCCAAAGGAAACCTCCTAGAGAAGCTTGCCAAATCAAGGGAAAAACTGGCAATTTATTGGTAAGAATGAGTATTTAACTCATGAAAGAACTTTATTGTGTTTTTCACAGGGCTACATCAAATACATGTGATGGGGCGTGGCAAACAACAAATATTCTTGTTAGGTTTTGAAAGAACTTTACTGGAGATGAAACGATCTATTCACGTGCATCTCTAAATCTGAAATGGCTTGTGCGTTAAAGGTTCGATCAAGTGCAAAAGAGTTTGAAAATAGGGTATTATTTCACCTGTTTGATATTATTTGCCTCTGCTTTGATATTTCAAAGCGCTACGGTCAGTTCTGCCAAAGAAGTTATTAAACTCAAAAGTGAGTTGTTAAAAAAATATCCCTTTGGTTCTATTGTAGTCGATACATCAGAGCGGCGCCTATACTACATGCTCAAAGGTGGCAAAGCGATTAGATATCGCGTCGCCGTCGGCAAGCCGAAAATGCAATGGTTTGGCAATACATTTGTAACACTAAAGCGTAAAAATCCTGGCTGGAGGCCGACACCGCGTATGAGACGGCAAGGCTATCCCAAATATGTTCCTCCAGGGCCTAGAAACCCTCTAGGCGTAAGAGCAATTTATCTGGGATGGAGTGAATATCGCATTCACGGGACTACGTCACCCCGCTCAATAGGGAGAGCGGCATCAAGTGGGTGCATTAGAATGTTAAACAGAGATGTTATTGATTTATATGAAAGGGTGCACATCGGAGCACCGGTACATGTAATCCGATAGAAAAATGAATAAGTGAGTTAAGAATTTATTTTCACTGTTCAGTTATGAATATTATTTTAAATGGATAAGAAACCCCTTAATTTCTGATTAGACGACAAATATGAGGAATATTGAAATGAACCGTTCAAAGTCTATGGCAACGCTAGTTGCGACAATAGCAGTTGCTGTATCGTTGAGCTTCGGAGTAACGAAAGCTAATGCACAAGATCTTTTCTCAGCACTATTTGGTGATGGGCCAGGCGTAGGTGCGAGTAATAAGCAATATGTCTCATTTTCCAAAAGATATAGCCGTAACACGGTTGTGGTAAGCTTTGGTGATCGTCGTCTATATTATATCAACAAACGCGGTCAGGCGATTTCATACCCAATTGCCATTCCAAAGAGTGATGCTCGCTGGTCAGGTAACTCACGCATTAGCCAAAAACGAGTGAACCCATCATGGACCCCAACTCCTAGTATGCGCCGTGAAAATCCAAAACTACCAGCCTATGTACCAGGCGGGCATCCACGTAATCCATTAGGAACACGCGCTCTTTACATCGGGTCTTCTTTATATCGTATTCACGGAACAGACGCTCCTTGGACTATTGGCAAAGCTGCATCAAAAGGCTGTATCCGTATGTATAACGAACATGTTCAAGATTTATATCCACGTGTTCCAGTTGGCGCTCGTGTGATTGTAACATGGAAGAAATTCAAATCAGCTTAAAAGTGATGATTTGAAAACAAGATCATTTCCAAATCGGAAAACAAAAAACCCCCGCTGAATAAATCAGTGGGGGTTTTTCGTTGGAGGTTGGGGGATATAAACTAGAGCTCAATAATAGAAACTTCTAGTCATCAGTTCATGGCTTCAAACATTCATTCATATTCGTAGCCAAATTCTTCATCATAGTGAAATAAGCATCCTCACCAGCTTTAATTTTGGCCCCGATAGGGTCAAGAACAGCAGTTTTAACCTTGTGTCCCTCGGTCAATGTTTTAATCAGCTTCGGGCTGTATTGAACTTCAGAAAAGACACAAGCAACTTTTTCCTTTTTTAGTGTTTCGATCAACTCTTTAATATGCTTCGCGCTGGGAGGAGCTGCTGGGTTAATCGTCAAAGCGCCGGCAAAGTGCATATTATGAGGTCTTGTAAAATACTGATAGGCATCATGAAAGACCATATAGGCCTGTTCTTTTAAGGGATCCAAAAGCCCGTCAATTTCTTTGTTCAGCTGATCAATCTTACCCGCCATTCTATTCGCATTTTTTTGATAGAGCTTGCCGTTTTTGGGATCAAGCTTTATCAAACGCGAAGCAACAGCCTTAATAACAGCTTTGCCATTTTCAGGGGCTAACCAAATATGCGCATCCATCTCAATATCTAGCTCGTCTTTGTGAGCCTTTTGGCTTTTGCCATGATCATCGTGATGGCCGTGATCGTGCTCGTCTTTGTGAGCCTTTTGGCTTTTGCCATGATCATCGTGATGGCTGTGATCGTGCTCGTCTTTGTGAGCCTTTTGGCTTTTGCCATGGTCATCATGATGGTCGTGATCATGTTCGTCTTTATGAGCTTTATGCTTCTTGCCATGGTCATCGTGATCAGCATGATCTCCATGATCATGATGGTGATGAGGAGATCGCAATTTATATAATTTAACGCCTTTGATATCCATAGCATTCATCACTTTTTTATCTTGGCTTAAATTTTTTAAAGACCTATTCATAGATGTTTCTAGCAAAGGACCGACACGAACGATCAAATCAGCATTCTTAATTGTACGTGCATCAGAGGGTTTGAGTTGAAAGTGGTGGGGGCTAGTAGCGCCTTTGAGTAATAAAGTCGGCTCGCCAACACCTTTCATAACACCGCTAACAAGGCTGTGTAGAGGCTTGATGGTCACCAAAACTTTAGGAGCGCCTTTAGTGGCACCATGATCATGAGCTTTCACTAGAGGCGCGTTAATCGTGCTAAATAGAGTGAGAGCAAAGAGGGCAGAGAAGATTTGCTTTAATTTATGAACGGACATGAATTAAACCCTTTACAAAATGTAACATTGTAACAATTGGGAAATTGTTATATTAGAACATATGTGAATGCAAATGAATTTCTCATTTTGGTCAAAATTTGTGCTAGTGTTATTGTATGTAGAAGCATTTTGCGGATGCAAGCGACGGTTGCTAGTGGGCAACTGAAGGAGCGCTAAAAGAAGACAATCTAAAGCGACACTTAAAAAAATACCTATAAAGGGGGCTTATTTGGCTCCATTAATCATTCTGGATAGGTATGAACAATGATCACAGGAAAATTTGATTTGTTTGTGAACCGAAAATGGATTTCAGCCATTATGGCGATATGGTGTATTGGGGCCGTAAGCGGCGCTAAAAAAGCCAATGCACATCCTCATGTATTTATTGAGAGTGAAACCACTTTGTTAGTGAATAAAAATTATGAAATCACCGGATTTCGCCATCGTTGGAAATTCGATGAGGGCTACACGGCTTTTGCACTCGTCGGTATGGATGTCGACAAGGATGGCAAATATTCCGCGTTAGAATTAGAGCCATTGGCAAAAGAAAATATTGAGAGTTTGGATCAGTTTGATTTTTTCACCTATGGCAAACAACAAAAAGACAAATTAAAATTTACAACACCAACAGATGCTGTGCTTACTTATAATAATAATGAGCTGGTATTGGAATTTACATTGCCATTAGAAAAGCCAAAAAAAATCTTGGCTAACCCGCTTAAATTTGCGGTTTATGACCCTGAATTTTTCATTGCCTTTATGGATCCCAAAAACAAAGCATCTGTAGCATTTGAAAAAGGCACATCCAAACAATGTATGATTGAAAAGAAAAAAGCAGGTTCTGATCAAACAGCCTTAATCGAACAAAGGTTAGGCCAGCCAATGGACTTGACTAATGAAGAGAACAAGGGCGCTGGCGCCTTGTTTGCTCCAACATACACCATTAGCTGTCTTTCAAATTAAATAGGTAATCTGTTGAAAATGCCCGTTTCTAGAATTTGTTTGAGCTTTGTCATAAGTCTGTTTCTGATTGCAGTTTTGAGTAACGATCAATCTGCGCAAGCCAAAGAACAATTTGCCTCTTATTCAACTAAGGCAGAGGTCTTGGTCGCTCAAGTTAAGAGTGATCAAGAAGGGCAAAAATCTGGCCGTTCATTGATGGATTTTGGCAACCGCGAACCAATAAAGCAAAACACCTCACCAGCACCCGTCGCAAAACAAAAAAACACAAAATCAGAATTGTCCTATTGGCAATCACTTACTATTTGGATCAACCAAAAACAAATCGTCCTAAGCAAAACACTCTCTGACTATCTACAGAAATTTCAGCAAACTAATGATTATAGTTTTGCTGTCTTTCTCATAGGCTTAAGTTTTCTCTATGGCTTAGTTCATGCAGCTGGACCAGGACACGGCAAGGTTGTTGTTTCTTCTTATATCATGGCAAATAACCAAACACTGAGGCGTGGGATTCTCCTCTCTTTCCTCTCTTCTTTTGTACAAGGAACAGTGGCGGTATCACTTGTTGCAATACCGGCATTTATTTTCAGCGCCAGTGGTTCAACGATAAAAAAATTAGGACTGCAATTTACCCAGCTTTCCTATGTCTTGATCATTTTGCTAGGAACCTATTTATTAACCACAATTCTCTATCGAAAATGGCAAACAGTTACACAAACGAACAACCATAATCACTCACATGGGGCTAGTTCTCATGAACACGATCATTCTCATCACCATCATGATGAAAATTGCGGTTGTGGTCACAGCCACATTCCAAGCGCTGACCAGGTTCAGGGAAAATGGGATATTGCCAAAATCATATCACTTGTTTTGTCAGTTGGTATGAGGCCTTGTACCGGCGCACTTTATGTGTTGGCATTAGCGCTGATTAAAGGTGTGTTTTGGGTTGGTGCTCTATCAGTCTATGCCATGGCGCTGGGTACAGCGATAACGATTTCTTTGGTGACGATTGCTGTTGTGAGCGGGCGCAGCTTTGCTTTCTTTTCAGTAAAACAAGATAGTCGCTTTGGTTCATATCTTTATGATGCCTGTACAATCGGTGGGGCCATAGTGATAATACTTTTTGGTAGCCTGCTACTCTCCTCCTCATTCGCTCCTGTTACACCGTTTTAACAAAGTTACGCGAACCAATAGTTGCTAATACTGCAAGACGTGAAGGTTAACCATCTGTTTTAACTGAATAAATTAACCAGCTCTCAAGCAATTGATTGAGCTGGGCTTAATAAAATGAAACAGTCCAACCAAGGGTAACCAGGGATAAAAAAATTATGTTATCGCGTTGGATCGGGTATGCGGCTATGGCACTGATTGGTGCTGCATTGGCTCATGCAGTTGCAAATAAAGCAGGTAAAGAAATAGAAAAGCAGTTTGAACTCATCATGTTCGAAACCAGCCTTTGTAATCATTGTGCTGTTTTTGATGATGAAGTCGCAAAACTATATAAATCTCACAGCCTTGCCCAAATGGTCCCTATGGTAAAAGTTAACCTGGATGAAGTGGGGACCGGGCGCTATCATTTAAACAAACCCATTCAAATGGTGCCGACCTTTGTTGTCATGCAAAATGGCAAAGAAGTTGGACGCATAAGTGGTATGGTTAACAAATTCGCCTTCCTAGCCTTTGTTAGAGATAAACTATATCCAACAACAAAAATTGCCAAAAAATGACCCTAAAGTTAATGTGCATAATGGAATGAAACCATATAATCTCATTGTGCTTAAAGGGTTTAACTAAAAACCAAAAGAAGTCTACGGGCCTAAATAAGCAAATGAAGCAAATCTAAAGGCAGCTGAGTGAAGGCACTATTTTTGTGTCGCTGTCTGTTGTGAGAAAGTATTGCGTTGCTGAGTATTTTGGAACGGGTCAGCAAAAATATTGATAATCTTATTATC
>CAXIBI010000007.1:0-46949 GCA_964022305.1 uncultured Hyphomicrobiales bacterium
TTAAATTTATTACGTCTCATGAACCATCAAAATTGAGTGCTAAGCGCCGGATTGGAATTCAGGCGACTTCATAAAGTTCGCATATCTCATTCATAAAAGCAGTGCTGGGCTTCACCCAAGCACTGCTTTTTTATTTCTTTTAGAAACGTAGTTAGCTTTTGATTGTCTTGCCAGCCAGGCTTGTTAGTTCTTTGGCCTGATTGGTGTAGGTATCAAGTTGTTTGCTGACGAACTCTTTTTGTAACTCAACGAGCTCTGACACATCTGTCACATCAACCAAGCGAGTAGCGAGTTCGAAGCTTTCTGAAATATTCGATTTTGTGAAATCTAAAGCTTTTTTATTCAGCTCCACGACGCCTTCATTTGCTTTTAAAGCCGAAGCCTCGATCATAGCTTGTTGTGCTTTGGTAATTGCATCCAGGATATTTTCCTGTGCATCTTGTACTTCAGCAATTTTTTGACGAGCAAAATCGCGGGCTTGCTCGGCTGTTTGGTTATCTAAATTTTGAGTTGATTTTTTGGACATAACATCAATCTTCCGACAGTTTTCTAAAGATTTAAATCTCTAGTTCGTTTGGTGTGAATTATTTGAGATTTTCATTTGCGTTCACTTAAACTTTTTCTTGGCCGAGTTTTTTGATTTATCTCAAGCAAGAAAAATATAACTCTTCATTTCTCTTTCAAGAGATGAAGTTTTGAAACGTTCAAATTTGGGGGAGGCTCTCTAAACCTACTATACAAAGAATAATTTACCTTAAGAGGCCAAAATTGTCCTCTGCGTAAATAGTCCATAGAGTTTCTTGCAAATTGAAAATGGTTTGGTTTTCGAAAATTTCAAACAATGCAGACTTCATGAAATTGATAGAAATTTTGGGTGTTTTTGGGGGCAAACTTTAGAATGGATATAATTTTTTTGATTCGGTAAATCCGCTCTTTTTTGCTTCACAAAAATAGAAAGAATCGCAAAAAAAGCAGGTGATTTTTCAAACACCTGCTTTTAGTTTTTTATTTTGATTTAATTATTAAATTGTTCGCGCAATTTAAATTTTTGTATTTTTCCCGTTGATGTTTTCGGAAGTTCGCCGAAGACAACTTTCTTTGGGCATTTAAAGCGGGCCATATTGTTGCGGCAGAATTCAATTATGTCTGCTTCGCTTAACTCTGGACCATCGCTTACTTCAACAAATGCACATGGTGTTTCACCCCATTTTTCATCTGGCATGCCAACTACAGCCGCTGCGGTCACGCGATCATGTTTGAAAAGGGTATTTTCAACTTCAATGGATGAGATGTTCTCACCGCCAGAAATAATCACATCTTTCGAGCGATCTTTTAGTTGAATATAACCATCTGGATGCAGCACCCCTAAATCACCAGAATGGAACCAACCGCCTCGAAAGGCCTCATTGGTAGCATCAGGGTTCTTTAAATAGCCCTTCATAACAATATTGCCTTGGAACATGGCCTCACCCATGGTTTCGCCATCTGCTGGCACAACTTTCATTGTCTCCGGTTTAATGATGGTCAGACCTTCGAGACCTGGATAATTCACGCCCTGGCGTGCCATTTTTTTGGTCCGCTCTTCGGGAGAGAGATCATCCCAGCTTGATTTCCAAGCGTTCATGGCGGCAGGGCCATAAGTTTCTGTCAAACCATAAACATGAGCCACTCTAAAGCCAGCTTCAGTCATAGAGCGAAGTACAGACTCAGGAGGCGGTGCCGCGGCGGCGATGAAGGTAACTTGTTGCTCTAGGTGTTTTTTCTCTTCAGCTGATGCATTCATCATTGTGGACATCACAATCGGGGCACCGCACATATGCGTGACACGATGCTCTGCTAACGCATCATAAATCGCGTTTGCTCTCACCCAGCGCAAACAAACATGCGTGCCGGCGGCGGCGGAAACAGTCCATGGGAAGCACCAGCCATTGCAATGGAACATGGGCAATGTCCATAGATAAATAGGCTGTTGGCCTAAATTTGTTGCGAAATTATTGCTATAGCACATAAGCGCGGCGCCTCTGTGATGATAGACCACTCCTTTTGGGTTGCCTGTTGTGCCAGAGGTATAATTTAGTGAAATGGCGTCCCATTCATCGGCCGGGAGTGTCCACTGATAGTCTTCATCACCAGTATTGATGAAGGCTTCATAGTCAGTTTCTGAAAGACGCTCACCGCCTACATCAAATTCAGGGTCGTTGTAATCGATAACGATTGGTTTGTTTTTACAAAGCTCTAATGCTTCCTTCATGACTGAAGAGAATTCTAGGTCTGTGATTAATAGTTTCGTCTCGGCATGATCCATTTGAAAAGCAATGATCTCTGCATCTAACCTTGTGTTCATACTATGAAGGACAGCGCCAATCATAGGGACGCCCATGTGTGCTTCCAACATTGACGGGGTGTTGGAGAGCATAACGGAGACAGTGTCACCTTTTTTGATATTTTGTTTACTCAAGGCGCTGGCAAGCTTTACGCTGCGCTTGTAGAATTCATCATAGGTTACACGCATTGAGCCATGAATGATCGCAATGTGATCAGGATATACAGCTGCTGTTCTTGCAAAGAGCGAGAGTGGTGTTAGAGATTGGTAGTTCGCTGGATTTTTATCTAGATTTTGTTCAAAAATATTTTCTGTCATCGTGCTCTGATTTTTTCATATATCGAAAGGCTTTATAAAGTTTGAGCCAAAAGCTCATATACGTTTGTTAGCAAATCCGATATAATCCCCCAAATTTTAATTATGAGTTTATACCCTAATAGTGAGTATTCTTTTTGAGTTTGGCATATTATTTTTGTGTTGGAAATGAGATTTTCTCTTAAATAAGAAACTCTCTATATTAATTTATAAATGCTGAGGACTTTGACAACTTATGTCAGCACAATATTTTCAAAAAACAGATTTAATGCATATTGAAACATCACCCTATTCATTTCATATGATTACGTCTGGTTTGGATGGCTGGCTCTCTCAAATCAATGCTGAAGAGGGGCTACTTACCTTGCTCGTCAAACATACTTCTGCCTCACTCACCATTCAAGAAAATGCAGACCCAACTGTGCGTGATGACCTGCTTACAATATTAAATGAGCTTGCTCCTGAAGATCGGGACTACCGCCATAATATGGAAGGGCCAGATGATATGCCCGCCCATGTAAAAACCATGTTGACCAATAGCACTTTATCTATACCTGTCATTAATGGCCGGATGGATCTTGGAACCTGGCAAGGAATTTATTTAATTGAACACAGGGCCCACAGAATGAACCGCACAATCAGGTTGTTTTATACTGGGGTATAAACCAGCTCCCCTCATCTTCTTTACCAACACAGATTAAAAATTCCTGATTGCCTGTTTGTCCGGTAATGGGTGATGGGATTAAGCCGATAACATGCCATTGATCGTGAGTTTCAAACCAGACTGTCACATCTTTTAAGACCTGCTCGATTGCGGCCTCATCTTTGACCACACCTTTTTTCCCCAATGCCTTCTTGCCCACCTCAAATTGCGGTTTGATGAGTGCTATGATCCAGCCGCCTGGTTCAACCAATGTTAGTGGCTTTTCTAACAACTTCATCAAAGAAATAAAGCTGACATCCACTGTGATGGCATTAATAGGATGGGAAAAGCTTTCTCTGGTGAGAGTACGTGCATCTTGCCCTTCCATTGAGGTGACCCGCTCATTATTTTTCAGATCTGGGTGAAGTTGATCGTGCCCCACATCAACAGCATAAATGTGGGCGGCGCCTTGCTCTAATAACACCTGGGTAAAGCCGCCCGTTGATGCTCCTAAATCAAGAATGACTTTGTCCTCACAGTCCATTTCGAAGTGCTTTAACGCATGGGATAATTTCACACCTGCGCGTGAGACAAAATCAGGTGCTTCTTTTGCGATGACAATCTCTGCTGTCTCTTGCCAAGTTTGCCCGGCCTTTTTTGTGATTTCACCATCAACACGCACATGACCTGACTTAATCAAATCTCTTGCTTTTGATCTGGTTGGGGCAAGCTTTTTTTGCACCATCAATAGGTCTAACCGTTCTTTCTTTGGCGTGTTATTAGGGGGCGATTGCGACATGTTCACCTTGTGATGATCCAGTTTATAAAATTTCGCTATAACATAATACAGGCGTTTTTTATAAAAATTTAATCATAAATAGGGCCTGTTAATCTTTATAGTCTATTGCTCATAGTAACGAACCTAAATTGAGAACCACACATATGGAACACTCTTTTGAAAATTGGCCGGTTGAGGGAGATTTAAACTCTGCTCTTATAGAATGGGTCCGATTTTTACAAGATGAGCGTGATTTGGCGCCCAAAAGCGTGGAGAGCTATTTACGTGATGTGCGTCAGTTTATTGGCTTTATCCATCGCTCACAAAAACAAAAGCTCAGTCTTGGGGTTCTTTCTAATTTAAAAACGCGAGACTTTCGTGCCTTTTTAGCTTACCGCCGCGATGATGGAATTTCGGACCGCTCTGTTGCGCGTGGTCTTTCTGCTCTTCGGCTCTTCTATAAATATTTAGAACAGCATTTCCAGATTTCTAATGCGGAATTGCACCTTATTTCTTCACCCAAATTACCCCACTCCATCCCAAAACCTTTGCCCGTTGACAAAGCCCTTGAAAGTTTGGACGCGACAGAGATTGTCAGAGATGTACCTGGGTGGATTAATGACCGAGATGTCGCCGTTTTATTGCTTTTATATGGAGCAGGCCTTCGTATTTCTGAAGCGTTAAATCTCACCCGGCGTGAGGCGCCGATTGGCACTGTTGATATTTTGGAAATTGTTGGTAAAGGCAATCGAGAACGGCGGGTACCCATTTTGCCCATTATCTCAGAGGCTATTGAAACTTACATCGAAAACTGCCCCTTTGAGCTTGAGGATGATGAAGCCCTTTTTAGAGGCGAGAGAGGAGGAAAACTGTCTCCTCGGATTATTCAATTATTGATGGCTCGATTGCGACAAGCGCTACATTTACCTGATACGGCCACACCGCATGCCCTGCGTCATTCTTTTGCGACGCACCTTCTTGGAACGGGCGCTGATTTACGCCAGATACAAGAACTCCTTGGTCATGCTAGCTTATCGACGACACAGATCTACACCGAGGTAGACCGTGATCAATTGCTTCGTATTTATGATGCGGCACATCCTAGGGATTAGAAGGATCTTTTACGATCAGTTTTTCTGTACTCGCTTTTTTAATGGCGCTTGAGATTTCCCAATAAAAACCGCGCTTGCTCCGTTCAGACTGATCTTTGTTTTCTCTCACGGCTATTCTTCTGCTAGCGCAGAAGGCCTTCTTTTTAGAGGTGCTTTAGGTTGCCCACTAGCAACCGCACTAAGCGGTGCTAAGCACCGGACGCCCCTGGCGTCATGTCCCTCAGCCCCAAAAGGGCTTCGCTCCTTCTTCGTATAGATTGTTCTACAAAAAAACGCTTGGACCGATCTTTCTTGTCGATCAGTTTTTTCCGTGCTCTCTTATTTGTGGCGCTTTAGGTTTCCCAATGAAAACCGCGCTATGCTCCGCTCGGACTGATCTTTTATTATTGTTCGGGATGTAGGTAATAAGACTGCGTCGTTGGTTTGCGTCTTGTGTCTCGATAGTTATTAAGAACATCAACGCGCAGCAGGCCGCCTTCGTAGAAAATCTTTAGCTCTCTTACAACAGAAAATGAGCTGAAGGTAACATCCATTTCTGAAGAATTTTTTGTCCTACCTTTGGCGCGGCCCCAGATACATTCGGCTCTACCACACTTCATAAAACCGCGAACGATCCATAATGAGGCAGATAAAGGATCATAAGATTTTATAGGTTTTTCACCGCAATTATAATCTATCTTCAAGCGGACGAGATCTTTGTCTTTTGCAGCTGAATTGACCCAAACCTGGGCGAGGGATGGTTTTATACAGGCCAAAGCTACAGAACTATTACCACAGGAAATGATAATGGCACATATCAAGGCACCAAGACTTATCAATATCTGACTTTTGGATGGGATCAATTTCATGGATGATCTCCCTCTTAATTGAGAGATCAGATTAACATGAGAGAGGTAAAACCTTCGTGAACGCCCTAGTATGCGTTGTTGTTAAGCTTATCTTTCGGGCTAGATTTAGCGGCTAAAGCTGCTTTGGCATGATGCAAAACAAGCGTTTCGTTGTTTAATACAACTGCCTGTCTGACCGGATTTAAAGCAAGCTTTGGTGCGAGCGCGGCACTGAGCCATGCAGCTTTGCAGAGCTTTCACTTTGCTATTTGCTTGTGCATCAGACACAGGGAAAGATTGAACCGCCAGCCCTGCAGCAGCAAATGTCAAAAATCCAAATATGATGAGCATTTTCTTTTGCACAATAACACCCTCTTTTAAAGCTTTTCGCTTAAAAATTTCCGCCTTCAAGTTCTGTTATCGATATATGAGAACTTGATAGATCCATAATATATAATATTGAATGAACCAAAGCTGAATGAAATAAGATAATATGCTAGAATTTGGCCAAGATGCAATGATATCTTTTCGAAAATGGGCTTTTTTATCTTATTTTCAGGAGCTTAATAATGTTCAACCCACGACGCACTTTTCTTAAATCTGGCGTTTTTTTGGGAGCTTATTTAACTGGCCAACTCTCTGCACTTTCAATTGTTCGTGCAAAGCCGGAAACGCATGAGTTATTTAAGGCTGGCAATGGCCTTTATAGCCAGCCTTGGTTTGTAGATGGGTTTCTTGATCTTAACGAGGAAATTCAACTAGCAGCTGAAGAGAAAAAGCAGCTTATTATCATTTATGAACAAGAAGGCTGCCCTTATTGTAAGGAATTACACAAGGTTAATTTAAAGTATCCCAGCATTGAAAAATTTATGAAAGCCAATTTCCGTGTTGTTCAATTGGATATTAAAGGTTCACGAGAAGTTACTGATTTTAATGGTAAAACAATGTCAGAAAAGGAATTTTCTCGGCAATGGCAAATCCATTTTACTCCGACACTTAGCTTTTTCCCAGCTGACCCTGCTTTGGTTATGAACAAGCCAAGTAAAGAGGCTGAGGCTTTTCGCCTAACAGGGTTTTGGAAGGTTTTTCACTTTGAGACCGTGCTGCGTTTCGTTAAAAGCGGGGCTTACAAAAAAGACAGTTTACAGGACTATTTAAATAAGCGGGTGGAAGGATTGAAACAAACTGGAAAGACGGTAAAAATTTGGGAGTAAATTAATTTACCTTTTAGCTTTCGCCATTATATCCTACCTAAAGAAGAGTTTAAGTGTTACTGAACACTTTGCGGAGCTCTTTTAGAATTTTAACATGATAACCGGGATAAGATTTCAAACTTTGAATATTAACCACGGTCCATCTAAAATTTCCGCTTTTAAATCGTTTTGTTTAAAATTGTTATTTTATTGAAATACAACAATTTATATATGTGATATTTCTTAGAAATAACACAGTTTTCCAGTTACCCGTACATTTTAAGAGTCGCACATTTATGGCCGCCGGATCCACATTTATAGAAAGACTGATTACACTGCCACGTTATACAAAACGTGCTATTTTGATGTCATCAGATTTTTGTCTCTTATGTCTGGCTTTATGGAGCTCATATAGCCTTAGATTAGGTGTGCTTTACACACCAGACAGTTGGCAACTGCTTGCTGTTCAGATTGCGGCTCCCCTCTTAGGTATTTTTTGCTTTCACTATTACGGCCTTTATAAATTGATCACCCGCTTTGCTGGACGGCGCGGGGCACTGAAAATTTGTATCTCAGTTACTGTTTCAATCTTAGGTTGGCTTTTGCTTATCTATATGACGAAGTTCACACTCTCGAATGTGCCTCGCTCAGTCATTGTCATGTATGGGTTGTTTTCCATTATTTTTATTTGGTTGAGCCGGAGTTTTATCACTTTTCTCTTAAGTGATTATATCCCAAACGCTTACAAGAAAGAGCAAGACCATGCCTTGCCTGTGCTGATATATGGTGCGGGAGAAGCTGGAATGCAGCTTTATCATGATCTCGATCGCTCAACTGGTTATCAACTTGTTGGCTTTATTGATGATAACCCCTCTTTGTGGCGGCAGATGTTATTTGGTCTTCGTGTGCACGCTCCTGATGCGATTGTCACACTCGTTAAAGACAAAGGTGTAAAAGAGATTTATTTGGCTGATGAGGGCATTTCTCGTAAAACCAAAAGAAATTTAATCAATTTACTGGCGCCTTTTTCCGTTGAGGTCAAAGCCTTACCTGCCTTACATGACATTGCTTCTGGGAAGGTTATGATTTCTGATCTCTATTCTATCGGCCTTGAAGATCTACTCGGCAGAGATCCGGTTCCCGCAAAACAAGATTTACTTGAAAAAACAGTTCGATCTAAAACTGTTATGATTACTGGGGCTGGTGGCTCTATTGGTTCTGAAATTGCGCGCCAAGTTATAAACCTTAAGCCTACAAAGCTCATTCTTTATGAAAGGTCTGAGTTTGCTCTTTACGAAATTGAACATGAATTAAAACAACAAATCCAACAACTAGGAACTGGTGACTCAACTACTCAAACAGAACTTGGAGACTCAATTGAGATTATTCGTATCCTAGGTTCTGTTTTGGATGATAAACGACTGCGCAAGACCATTTCAGATCATGGTGTACAGACGCTTTATCACGCGGCAGCCTATAAACATGTACCGCTTGTTGAAGACAACCCTTTTGCAGGGGCTGAGAATAATATTTTAGGTACTCATTTAACGGCTAACGCTGCCAAAGATCTGGGGGTTGAGCTCTTTGTTCTCATCTCAACAGATAAAGCCGTGCGCCCAACCAATGTTATGGGAGCAAGTAAGCGCGTTGCTGAACTTGTGCTACAAGCCTTAGCTGAAGAGAATGATACAAAAACTATTTTTACAATGGTACGGTTTGGCAATGTGCTTGGTTCTTCTGGCAGTGTTGTAGCCCGCTTTCGAGACCAAATCAAACAGGGTGGACCGGTTACCGTTACTCATCCTGAAATTATCCGTTATTTCATGACTATTCCTGAGGCAGCACAACTTGTTATTCAAGCTGGCGGATTGGCCAGGGGCGGTGATGTATTTGTGCTTGATATGGGACAGCCTGTGAAAATTGTTGACCTCGCTAAATCAATGATCAACCTTTCTGGCCTGGAAGTGATTGATAGCACGAACCCAGATGGGGATATCGCCATTGAATTTATCGGTTTGAGAGAAGGCGAGAAGCTCTTTGAAGAACTTTTGATTAATGAGAATTGCACTCCAACAGATCATATTAGCATTACAAGAAACAATGAAAATTACCTCTCTCTTGAGGAATTAACCCCCAAGATCAATGAGCTTTACAATGCGATTGAAGAGGATGATGCAGAACGTTTACTCTCTCTCTTAACAGACCTTGTTGATGGCTATCAAATCTCTCAAACGGCACAAGACTTAAATGCCGAGCGCTCAAAAGAAGAAGAACCTCGCTTGAAGAAAGAAGCTTTGAGCAACAAAACTCTTAGCCAACCTCACAACCAAACTCTTGACCCTTATCAAGAGACGTCTATTCTAAAATCAACAAATTAAATTTATTGGTTTTAGGTATGTCTCATCATTTTGATTCTTATAAAAAAAACGACTTGATGAGACCTGGAGAAGGTACAACCTCTAATTTCAGTGCTGAGCAATCATCAATAGAAGCGCCAAGCGGTTTTATTCCCTATAAATTATTGGCTGAGGATATTGATGATTTTAGACAATTCGTTGTTAGCTCTCATCTAGTTACTGAACCTCTTTTTGATCTCGCCCTAACGAAAGCTGCACAAACTGGAGTTTCTCTTGATGGGCTGTTGCTCAAAGAAGGGCTCATGAATGAAGAGGCCTATCTTAAACACCTCTCCAAAACGATTGGGGTTTCATATCTAAGCCCAGAGCTTGGAGATAAATTAAAGCTGTGCTTAGAGGATATAACAAACGTTAACCGCAGATTTGAGTGGACCTATTTTCGGACAAATGATGGGTTTGCCATTGTGCCATTTACCCGGGATGGGTTTGGCCCCAAGAAACTTAGGGCTCATTTGCAAAAATTTATTGATGAACTTCGCTCATCTGACCCTAGTGTTTCTGAGGCAAAATTTTATCTCGTCAGCTCTCACACTCTTCGTTATCAAATTCAAAAACGTTTCTCTAATGACTTATTATATGTTGCAACAAATGCTTTGGAAAAGAACACTCCGCAGCAATGTGCCAAGGGAGGGATGGCAGCTTGGCAAATACTCATTATAGTCTTTCTATCTGGCCTTGGCTTTTATGGCGTTTATGAATTTCCAATCCCTACATTCATTTCAATATCAATTGGTTTTTCTTTCTTCTTCCTCTCTTTAATTTTGTTTCGTTTCATCACCGCTCTCAATTTTAAATCCTATTCTCGCAGAGCTTCTCCAGCAACAAACCCTTTAGCGCGCAACCACCCTATTTTACCCATTTATACATTACTGGTTCCTCTCTATAGGGAAACAACTGTTTTGCCTCAGCTCATCAAAGCTTTGGAAGAGCTTGATTATCCTAAGGCTAAATTAGACATCAAGCTTTTGCTAGAAGAAGTTGACAGAGAGACTATTCATGCTGTGAATGCAATGAATTTACCTCCTTATTTTCATGTTGTGATTGTGCCTGATGGGCAACCGCGCACAAAACCTAAAGCTCTGAATTACGGTTTACTTCTTGCTGAAGGTGAATTTATTGGCATCTATGATGCGGAAGATATACCTGAACCTGATCAGCTTAGGCGTGCGCTTGAGGCCTTTGAGCAAAACCCTCCTGAGTGTGCTGTTATTCAAGCGAAACTTAATTTCTATAACCCGAAACAAAACTGGCTTACCAAGCAATTTACTCTTGAATATAGCTCGCTTTTTGATGGGCTGTTGCCGTCTTTTTTAAACTTCTCAATTCCACTACCACTGGGTGGAACATCAAACCATTTTAAAAGACATGCTTTGCAAAATGTTGGGGCCTGGGATCCCTTTAATGTCACTGAAGATGCTGATCTTGGCATGAGATTTTATCGACATGGGTTTCATGCGGGTATGATTGGATCAACGACTTTTGAAGAACCATGCTCAGGATTTTCCAGCTGGCTTTATCAACGTACGCGTTGGCTCAAGGGGTGGATGCAAACTTACTATGTGCATATGCGTAAACCTTTTACTCTTTTACGTGAGCTTGGTTTATGGAAATTTATGGGCTTTCAACTTGTTGTCGGCGCTCCGATTTTTTCTGCCCTTGTCCATCCCCTATTTTTAGGAGTTCTACTGTGGAGTATGAAAGATGAGACTTTTCTCACTTCTATTCAAAACTGGCCATTATGGGGGCTTTCCCTTTTTAATTTGGCCGTTGGGTATTTAGCAACAATGTGGCTAGGTGCCCAAGCCCTCAGCTTTAGAGGCCAAAAAGGGTTCTTTTTTACAATTATTACCATCCCTTTCTATTGGCTTATGATTTCCTTTGCGACTTATCGCGCTCTTTTCCAGCTTCTCTATGCTCCTTTTTATTGGGAAAAAACAGAGCATAAGGGAAAAGATGTATCTTAGATTCGCGTAACTTTTTCATAAATTCATGAAACGTTTTTTCTGTCTCACGGGTAATCTTTTCGCTGAAGTAGCGAAAAGCCCTCCGACGGGCGGCGCTAAGCGCCGGGCAGCTGGCGCTGCCATGTACGTGCTCTGAAAAAGAGCACTCCCTTCTTCGTACAGCTTAATAAATGTATACATGCTCAAGGCTCAGTGTAAATATTCACTATTTTTGAGATTTATTAACCCTATCGCACGCATACTTTATGTTTAGAGTTGCGGTTGATTCGGGGTTGTAATGACTAAGAAAAGTTTTGATTTTGGTACCAAACAAATTCTTCTTATCGAAAATAACAAGATGATGCGTCGTTTGGTTAGAGAGATGCTGTTAAACTTTGGCGTCAAACAGATGAACATCGTTGAAGTAGATAATGTAACAGATGCCATTCAGCAGGTTTATAATCAAAAATTTGATCTTGTTATTACAGACTTCTTCTTAGGTGATTTGGACGGAGGAGATTTTACACGTCATATCAGAGGTGATGAAAGATGTATCAACCGCAAAATCCCGATTTTGTTAATCACTGCTTCGCCCAATCATGAAAAAGTTTTAAAAGCTTTAGAATCTGGTGTGAATGAATTATTAGCGAAACCAATTGCACCCAGCGCACTCTATTATCGTATTTACGCCATGCTAACCCGGCCTCAGCCTTTTGTTATTACAAGTTCTTACGTGGGTCCATCGCGCAGCACCAAGCGATTGGATAGTATCAAAAACCTAAAAGACAAACTGCCTGCGGGTAAGATGCGAACATGGCGCAGCGTGAAAATGGCAGGTATTCGCTATCCTCAGATGTCACAAAAATCTGTCCCAACTGACAGTTTTTTAATGTGATAGATCCATTTTTTAAAGACACTCTGAACAAGGTTTTTTATTTGTAAAGACTAAAGTTACAAATTTCTCTTCACATTTTTTTTGTATTTTTGTGAAGTCAATCTCTTTCATCTTCTGTTATAGTCTCGAAATCTGAATTTAATGGGACGCTTTGTAATGAATGAATTTTCTGCGGATCTAACAGGTCAACCGATTGATAAATTTACTGATCCTGATGTCACACTTGATGGGGAAGTTCGTGCCAAAGTGCCGTTTGATAGTTTAGAAACCCTTTGGATCAATACGGGCTCCCTTTGCAATATTGAATGTGCCCATTGTTATATTCTATCCAGCCCTAAGAATGATGATCTGGTCTACATCAAGTTAGACGAAATTCTACCTCTCTTCGATGAAATTAAAGATTTAGAGCTTAATACGAAAGAAATCGCCTTTACTGGTGGTGAGCCTTTTATGAACCCTGAAATGGTCACTATGGCCGAAGCTGCACTTGAGCGTGGGTACAGCGTGCTCATCCTTACCAATGCCATGGCTCCTATGATGAGAAAAACAGTTCGTGCTGGGCTCTTAGATTTGCGCACGCGATTTGGAGATCGCTTATCACTTCGCATTAGCCTAGATCACTATAGTGAAGGCTTACATGATAAAGAGCGTGGTGAGGGGAGCTTTGCTAAAAGTCTGACAGGTTTAAATTGGCTCAATGAAAATGGATTTCGTTTTTCCATTGCTGGGCGTAGTCTTTGGGATGAAGACCCTGAACACGTCACTTCTGAATTTCAGTCCTTGTTTGACAGCAAAGGGTGGTCCCTGAATGCAAGTGACCCCAATGATCTGATGATTTTTCCAGAAATGGATGAGACAGCGGAAAAGCCTGAGATCACTGAAAAGTGCTGGGGTATTTTAGGCCTAAGCCCCAGTGATTTGATGTGTTCAAGCAGCCGTATGGTTGTTAAGCGCAAGGGGGAGCCAACTATTAAAGTCTTACCTTGTACTCTCCTGCCCTATCGAGCCGATTTTGAAATGGGCCACACATTAGCTCAATCTCTGAACATAGACGGTGGTATGTTTGACCAAGGCGCAGTGAAGCTTTGTCACATTCATTGCTCTAAATTTTGTGTTCTTGGCGGGGGAAGTTGTACCGCATAACGCTACTAATACTCTTTAAATTCTTGTTTTGATCGATTTTAATACAGTGTTTATCTGATTATTAAGACCTCACACACCAGTTTTTTAAGCCTTTAATCTTATTATAAGCGAACTCGTTTTTCTTGATTTTTAACCATTAGAGTATGTCAATTTATTTTAAATTCAATGTCATACTCTAATTATTTATTTTGGCATGTCTTTTCTCACAAAACCGGTGTCCACTTTTGCGAGACATGCGCTAAAAAAGTAAATCTTGTCAAACAAGCGTTCGTATTCTGGGTAAGGTTTTTGTTATGCGTATTGGTCTAACCGCTAAAGTTCTGGCAATTGTAGGAATTAGCTTCCTTTCTACTCTAGCTGTTTCCATTGTAAGTATCCATCAATTGTCAGAAGTCACTGAAGAAACACAAGCCGTTTCACAAGGATTTTTACCTCTTAATCGTATTCTCAGTGAGATACTTATTTATCAGCACGACCAAACCAAAATCCTCAGAAATGTTAATCGTTCGGTTAAAAAAGAATTTGCCTTTAAGCAAGGCTACTTATTAAGAGCTAGAAGTGATCTAGAAGAAGTTTCTCAAAAGATTAAAACCGCACTTAAGGAGAGCAAAGCTCTTTGGAACACTGATCACCCCTTTTCTAAAAGTCATTCTAAACTCACATATTCAAATATTGTCTCTATTCAAAATGAGATGGCTTATGTCGAAACTATTTTATTGCAGTTTATTAA
Organism: uncultured Hyphomicrobiales bacterium; assembly: GCA_964022305.1. Taxonomy (GTDB): domain Bacteria; phylum Pseudomonadota; class Alphaproteobacteria; order Rhizobiales; family HXMU1428-3; genus HXMU1428-3. The sequence continues at coordinate 14,320 of CAXIBI010000007.1, forward strand.
AAACGCGAATGATACACTTGCTGCGCCCATCAATTACGCTGTCATAGATGTAGCGTCACAGATTGAGTTTTTAATGGACCAGCAACAGTTTATTGCAGAGCGTTTATATAAGTTAGAACACCGTCTTATTTCTCTTGCGACTGACACAAGCGGCCATATTAAAACCCATTCTGAACAAGCCCTTTCAAGTATCATCTACTTCTCAATCGGTACGTTCATTATGAGCATCGGCATCGCTATGATGTTGGCCAACTCATTGCTCACAAGGCCTATACGAAGGATCGTAAAATTTTGGAGTGAGTTGCAAGAAGGAAATTTATATGCAGAGCTTGATGTTCACTCGAATGATGAAATTGGTGAATTAGCCATCGCTTCTCGGTCTTATCTTGATACGCTTTGTGAAAAGAAAGCCATGGAAGAAGAAGTTCAAGAGAGTTACAACCGCCTTGCTTTTGCGATTAATTCCATGCGCGATGGGTTTGTTGTTTATGATAAAAATGACCGACTGGTTATGGTCAACCAGGCATTTCTTGATTTTTATGATTGCATCATTGATCAAATTAAACCTGGCATCACCTATGAACAACTTGTTCGCTCTTCTTTAGAAAAAGGCATGTGGGATATTGGCGATTGGGACCCAGAAGAATGGATCCAAAGCCAATTAAAAAATCGCCAAAATGAAACCTTTGACTTTGAAACAGAGGGTCGCATGGTAGATGGTCGGATCATGCTTCGCCGTGAGCGCAGAGATGCTTCTGGGCAAATTGTTGGTATTCGTATTGACGTCACTGAGATGCGACGCAAGGAAGAAGAACTTAAGCGTCACAAAGAAAACTTAGAAGAGATTGTTAAAGAGCGCACAGCTATTATCGCTGAACAAACATCCCAACTTGAAGAAGCCTTGGCTGCAGAAAAAGAACTCAATGAAATGCAAAGGCAATTCGTATCGATGGCTTCGCATGAATTCAGAACACCGCTTGCGATTATCGATAGTTCCGCGCAGCGCCTCATGCGTAAAAAAGGTGATGTTTCAAAAGAACTATTAACAAAACGTATTGAGATCATACTTGAAGCTGTTCAACGTATGTCCTCCTTGATGGAAAGCACGCTTTCCGCGGCACGATTGAATGCTAAGAAACTTTCTGTACAAATCGCAGATTGCGATATTACCAAACTTGTTGAAAGTGTTTGTTTGCGCCAGCAGGAAATTTCACCTCATCATCAAATTGATTACACATTATCAGATCTGCCGAAGTCCATACAGGCCGATAAGGCAAAAGTGGATCAGGTTCTTACCAACTTACTTTCTAACGCAGTGAAGTATGCTCCAGACGCACCTTTTATCACCGTCAAAGCTTATAAGGAAGGTACGGATATTGTTCTCTCTGTTCAGGATGACGGTCTTGGCATTGATGAAGATGAGCTCCCAAAAATGTTTGAGCAGTTCTTCCGCGCCAAGACATCAACCGGCATCGCTGGCACGGGAATTGGGCTTCATATCGTGAAGCAAATTGTTGATCATCATGGTGGCAAGATTTCAGTTGAAAGTGAAGTGGGCGTTGGCTCAACCTTTACTGTTCGCTTGCCAATCGCGGGGCCAATGGAATTGGCTGCTTAGTTTTCTCTCACGGGCTATTCTGCCGCTGAAGCGGCAGGCCCTCTGAGGGGCGTCGCATTTTAATGCGCTTTAGGTTGCCCACCAGCAACCGCGCTAGCACCGGGCTACGTTGGCGCTTCGCCATGTCCTGACGCCGAAGTAGCGTCACTCCTTCTTCGTATAGAGAGCTGTTCTCAAAGAAATTCTATTGATAAAGTACCTGACCTAAACAAAATGCTTCGAGAGCTTCAAGCCTTGGGCTTGGTAGTTGGATTTTAAATCTACACCATAAATTGTCTCTGGAATTTCGGTCAGTGGTTCGTAGATTAGTCTGGCGATGATTTGGCCGTCTTCTAATACAAACGGAATATCATGACTGCGCACCTCCAGCACCGCGCGGCTACCTTTACCACCAGCAGACTCAGCGCCGAAGCCGGGGTCGAAAAAGCCCGCATAATGCGCGCGGAATTCGCCCATCATCGGGTCAATTGGCACCATTTCAGCGGCGTATTCAATAGGGATATGCAATGCTTCTTTTGAGACGAGGATATAAAACTCGCCTGGGTCGAGGATGAGGCGTCCATCAGCGCGCCCATAGAGAGGCTCCCAGAACTCATCCATTTTATAGCTATTTGGTTTATCAACATCGATGATGTCTGTGTGTTTTTGAGCGCGATAGCCAATTAAGTTACTGCCATCTATGCCGCGTAAGTCAACGCGTGTGTTTAGGCCATCTCGGATGGTTGGCTCGCAATTCACCAGCTGCTCTTTTTCATGCAAAACCCGCAGTTCTTTATCTGATAATTTTGGCCGCTCGAATCTATCTTGCTGGCCAATGCGGCGACGGAAACGCAATTGATTTAAGCGGCTTCCTGGACGAACTTTAATAGAGAAGGTACGAGGGGAAATTTCGACATAGAGTTTGCCTTTATAGCCAGGCTCAACATAGTCAAAAATTTCAGCGCCATCAGAGATAAGCCTTGTGAACACATCCAACCGTCCTGTTGAGCTTTTTGGGTTGGCAAAGCAAGAGACACTTTCTGGCAGTTTTAAACATTCTTCAACTTCAACCACATAGAAACATTCGCGCTCTAATACGGCGCCATCTTCGAGTGAAAATTCATGCAACGATAAGCTTTCAAGTTGCGATTCAACTGAGCGACCACGTCCTGGCAAAAAGCTGGCCCGCACTCGGTATGCTTTTTTGCCCAACCGAAGGTCTAGGCTGGCAGGCTGGATTTGGTTATCAAGAATATCAATGCCATTTGTGGTTTTTAAAAACCCTCTATGGATCAAATCTTTGATGGCCTGGCTTGGGAAAATGCCACCTTTTGTTGGAAGATGGGCTTTGGGTAATCCCTCGCCATTTTCCTGATCGTTATTCCAAAGGTTCTTTGCTTCTTCAGCCATATTCTAATATCCATTTTTGTGCTTCAGTTGCCTACTAGCAACCGCAATATGTGCTTCAGTTGCCTTTTTAGTGCTCCTTCGGTTGCCCACTAGAAACCATCGCATCAACTGAGGCCATAATTGGCCCCATAATCGCTGAACGTTATCCTGTATACAAGCTAGAATGACGTTTTTTACCAAAAACTCTTGACCCTTTCCCCGCTTTTGTACAAAGATGGGCTCTGAATTAAGTGGTGATTTGGCCGGTCGGCTTGCAGCCACGTAAAATAATTAGCTAAAAGGCCGATTGACCCGGTTGTTCCGGTGCCTTCGGTGCTGGTTTGCTGGGTTTTTTATTGCTCAGCTTTTAGAGCAATTGATGTAAGGGTTTTCTATGTCTGATAACAATTCTAATTCTAAAATTTCTAAAGAACGTTTTGCAACTTTGAATGATGCAACAAAACTCGTTCATGGCGGGACCATTCGCAGTGAATTTGGCGAAACATCCGAGAGCTTGTTTTTAACCTCTGGTTATGTTTATGACAGCGCTGAGAGTGCTGAAGCGCGTTTTAAAGGTGATGAAGAGGGCTATATTTATAGCCGCTTTATGAACCCGACCATTAAGATGTTTGAAGAGCGGATGATTGCCCTTGAAGGCGCCGATGATGCACGCGCGACCGCCACTGGCATGGCCGCTGTTTCTTCAGCTGCACTGTGTTTTTTAAATGCCGGGGATCATGTTGTCTCTGCAAAAGCGCTGTTTGGCTCGTGCCGCTATGTGGTGGAGACCTTATTGCCGCGCTTTGGTGTTGAAGTCACCTTGATTGATGGCAGTGACCTTGAGCAGTGGAAATCTGCAATGAAGCCGAATACGAAGGCCGTTTTCTTTGAAACACCCACAAACCCCACTCTTGAACTCGTAGACATGCAAGCTGTGGCCGATATCGCTCATGAAGCGGGAGCCTTGGTGATCGTAGATAATGTTTTTGCCACGCCTTATTTCCAAAAACCAATGGAATTTGGCGCCGATGTGGTTTGTTATTCAGCAACCAAACATATTGACGGGCAAGGCCGCTGCCTTGGAGGCATTGTGCTAGGCAAACAAGACTATGTTGATGATTATTTACATAATTTTATGCGTCAAACAGGGCCGTCTATTAGCCCGTTTAATGCCTGGGTTATGCTGAAAGGCTTAGAGACCTTGCCACTTCGCATTGAAAAAGCGGCTGCAAATGCGCGCAAAATCGCAGATTATCTCAGCACGCATCCTAAGGTGAAAAAAGCGATCTATCCTGGGCGTGAAGATCATCCACAACATGAGCTTGCTAAACGCCAGATGACTGGTTTTGGCACCATGGTGGCGTTTGAAATGGAAGGCAACAAGGGAGATGCCTTTAAATTTATGAATAAGCTCGAAATTATAAGTATTTCTAATAATTTGGGAGATACGAAGAGCCTAATCACACACCCAACAACCACAACACATCAGCGTTTAGAGGAAGAAGAGCGACTTGAGCTCTCAATTACTCCCTCTTTGGTGAGGATGTCTGTTGGGGTTGAAGATTGTGATGACCTGCTGCGTGATATTGAGGACGCTCTTAAGTAAAGAGCCATTTTTCAGCTGATTTTCATAATTTTTCGGTTGATTTTAGACGAATTTATCGCTCAAATCTGAGAGTGTAGAAAAGATATGGGTACTTACATGTTTGAGGCCACTACAAAAGCCATTCAGGTTCGTGTTGAACCTCAATTTCTGGATGAACAATCAAGTCCGGAAGATCATCAGTATTTTTGGGCTTATTATGTAGAAATTGAAAACCAAGGCTCTGAGCCTGTTCAACTTCTTGGTCGTCATTGGCGGATTACTGATGGGCATGGTGACACTCAAGAAGTCATTGGAGATGGTGTTGTTGGTGAACAACCGGTTATCCAACCGGGTGAGACCTTTAGCTACACCTCTGGTGCCCCTCTTTGCACGCCAACCGGCTTTATGGGTGGTGAATATAAAATGGAGAGCACTGAAGGCGGAGATTTCATGATTGATATCCCGGCCTTTTCTCTTGATAGCCCTTATGATAATCATGTCGTGAATTAAAAATATTTTGCGTAGATCTATTAAACTTTAAACCGCTCAAGCCTGGATGAGGGGCTGCATTATCGTATGATTGATTTTCGCCCAATATCATTTGTGATCGGGATTTTGCTTGCCACACTTGGTATTGCCCTCATTATCCCTACATTGATCGACCTTGGTGCAGGCAGCTCTAACTGGCTTGGCTTTGCAGCGGCTAGTTTCGTCACCCTCTTTGTGGGCGTCGGTCTTGGAATTTCTCAATATGTTCCGAAACCCGAACTTTCTATTAAACAAGCTTTCTTGCTCACTACCCTTTCCTGGCTAGCCTTGACCGCGTTTTCAGCCCTGCCCTTTCTCTGGTCTGATTTGAATATGAGTTATTCTGATGCCTTCTTTGAAGCGATGTCAGGCCTCACCACAACAGGTGCGACTGTGATTACTGGGCTTGATGAGCGCTCGCCTGGTATTTTGCTTTGGCGCAGCTTGCTCCAATGGCTTGGTGGGATTGGGATTATTGTGATGGCGCTTGCGGTTATGCCTATGCTGCAAATTGGTGGTATGCAGCTCTTTAGGACCGAGAGCTCAGACAATTCTGAAAAAATCGTGCCCCGCGCGGCGCAACTGGCGAGCTCAATTACCAGCCTTTATGTCACTCTTTCTCTCCTCTGCGTCATTGGCTACCTGCTTGCTGGCATGAGTTTATTTGATGCTATTGCCCACTCCATGACAACCATTGCCACTGGCGGTCTTTCAACTCATGATGCATCGCTTGGCTATTTCGAAGGCGATGCGGTTAAATATGTCGCCATTATTTTTATGATTTTGGGTAGCTTGCCTTTTGGGCTCTATCTTTATGCTGTTAATGGCCGTGTTGATCGGTTATTTAAAGACAGCCAGGTTCACTGGTTTCTCATCACACTTTCTGTCTTTATCTTCTTAACCTGGATCTCACAATTCGGCTCAGGTTTAGGCCTGGACCAACTACGCGATGCCGCGTTTCATTCTGTCTCCATCATGACGGGCACAGGCTATGCCACAGGTAATTATGGACAATGGAGCACCTTTGCTGAGGTTCTATTTTTTGTCATGATGTTTGTTGGTGGGTGTGCGGGCTCGGCTTCTTGCGGAATTAAAATCTTTCGCCTGCAAGTGCTGTTTCAAGTGATTAAGCAGCGCACCTTCTCACTCATCCAACCTAATGGCATTTACATCCCACGCTATTCCGGACGCCCCATTGATGAGCGTGTTTCTACTGCGGTGCTTAGTTTTATCTTTTTGTTTTTGTTTTGCTTTGCAGTGCTCACCTTTCTATTAACGCTTTATGATCTTGACCTCTTAACCTCTATCTCGGCAGCGGCCAGTTGCATCACCAATGTAGGGCCGGGGCTTGGTGATATTGTTGGCCCTGCTGGGAATTTTCAGCCTCTACCTGATGGGGCCAAATGGTTGCTAGCTGCCGGCATGCTATTGGGACGGCTTGAACTTTTTACAGTGCTCGTGCTCTTTATCCCTACTTTTTGGCGGAGCTAAAAAGTAGGAAGTTTAAGTTGTGCTTCAGTTGCCCACTAGCAACCGCACTATTTCTCTCACGGCTATTTCAAACGCTATCGCGTTTGAGCCTCCGAGGGGCGGTGCTCGCACCGGGCAGCTCGCGCTGCCATGTCCTGACGCCGAAGTGGCGTCACTCCTTCTTCGTGAAGATAGTTTGTTTGTTATTTTTATTCCGCCGGTTGAGAGGGTATGTTTTTTGTGCCGAGCTGCATATACCATTTTGCTAGTCGGCCTATGTCGCCGCCGATGCCGACCATGACAGGAACCAGAACCAGCACAAGGATGGTTGCAGCGGCCAGGCCGAAAATCATCGTAATCGCCATAGGCATCAAAAATTGTGCTTGCCGACTTGTTTCAAACAAGAGGGGCAACAAACCGCCGATAGTGGTTAGCGAAGTGAGGAGAACAGCGCGGAAGCGATCTTGGCTAGCGCCAATGGCAGCTTCATGCAAGTCTTCGCTTCTGTCTAATCTGTTCTTCACTTCCGTTACAAGAATGATTGAGTCGTTCACTAAAATACCAGACAGACCCAAAAGGCCGATCAAAGACAGAATGGTAAGGGCCGTTCCCATTACCATATGACCGAGAATGGCTCCGACCAAACCAAAAGGAATGATGGCCATAACCGCGAGGGGCTTAGCGTAGCTTTCAAATACCCATGCCAAAATAATATAAATGATGATCATGGCAAGAAGAGCACCTAATTTTAGCTCAGCAAAGCTTTTTGCTCTATCTTCTGCGCGCCCAGCTATCCTATATGAAATACCATATGTTTCTTCTACCTTTGGCAAAGCTTCAATGCTCAGCTGCTCGATTACGGTCTGAACTTCTGTGACTTTTGGGTCGATATCTCCCGTGACTGAAACAGTGCGGGCACCATCTCTTCTTTGGATGACAGAGAAGCCCGGTTTTTCTCTCAAGGTCACGACTTCTGGCAGAGGCACACGCTGGTTCTCTGGTGTGAGCAGATAAATTGAGCGCAGAGCTTCAATACCGCCCAGATCATGTTTGCGTTTCACACGTACGGTGATTTCTTCGTCACCTCTTGCAAAGCGTGTGGCAATGGCGCCTTCAAAACTATTTCTGATTTGGGTGCCAACCGATTGAGCTGTCAGGCCAAGAGCCGTGCCTCTTGGTGTGAGTTCTATGATCCATTCTGGTTTACCGTAGGGCAAATCATCATCAACGTTTGAGACACCGGTCACACCACTTAGGGCCAATTTGAGATCTTCAGCTGCTTTTTTTAGTGTACCGACATCAGCCCCTTTCAAGCGAATATCAATATCCGCGCCTGGCAAACCAACACGCCGACCACCAATCGCTAAGCGCTCTATTGCAGGAAGTTTGGGAGCTGCTTTTCGCCAGGCCTTAACAAAGGCACGGGTTCGGACAGTGCGGGCCTCACTTGGTGTGAGATTAACAGTTACCTCAGCTAAATTATCACCTTGGGCACGCCCGGATTTACCTTGTAAGCCATAAATCGCTACGATGAGTTTTTCATCTTTGCCTTTTGTTAAATCTGCCTCGACTGCTTCTAAGTTCTTTTCAATTTGTTTGAGGATTTTGACTTGTTCCTCATTGGGCGTACCGGGAACAAAATTGATTTTTGCGATGACTTTTTCTGACTCTGGTGAAGGGAAGAATTGAAAGCCAACTCGTCCGCCTGCTATGAACCCCATCGAAACGATTAAAGTGAGAATAGTAAGCGCTAGAAAACTATAGCGCCAATCATAACAAAGCTCGACAAAGCGCCTATAGGGGCCATCTCTAAATGTTTCTAGTCCATGGTCAAACTTGGCTCTAAAGCGGCCTCGACCTTCCATATTACCTGAGCTTGCTGCATGACGCAGGTGCCCGGGGAGAATTAAGAAACATTCGATAATACTTGCAATCAATACGGCCATTACGACCAGTGGAATGGCTGACATCATATCGCCAAGTCGACCCTGGATGAGAAATATCGGAAAGAAGGCTGCCATTGTTGTGAGCGTAGCAGCACTCACTGGCTTCAGCATTCTAAGGGCCCCTTGCTCGGCTGCATATCTTGGCTGAATACCCATTGACTGCCTTGTGGCTGTATCTTCTGCCACAACAATAGCATCATCAACAATGATCCCGATCATCATAATGAGAGCAAACATGGAGATCATATTTATGGTTTGCCCTGAGAGCCACATAACTAAAATAGTGGCCATGAGAGCCACGGGAATACCAATCGCAACCCAGAAAGCAATACGCCAATTGAGAAAAACAAAGAGAACAATCAAAACCAGCACGAGACCTTGCAGACCATTTTCTATTAAGATGCCTAGTCTCTGCTTCACATTCTCGCCGCGCACATCATAGACATCAAGTTTAAGGCTTGGTGGTAAAGTTGGTCTTATTTTCTCAACAAAGCTATAGAAGCTCTGCATTGTTTCCAAGGTGTTAGATGAAAGTGCCCGTTTGATGGAAAGCTCTATGGCGCGGTTACCGCCTATGATGCCGGTTTTACCGTCTTTATCAAATTGAGTTTTGATGGTTGCAATATCTTTTAGATAGATTTTTTCGCCACTTGTCAGTGAGACGATTTCTATCTTGGCAAGCTCTTCTGGTGTGCGGCGATCAGCTAAAGCACGTAGTTGAATTTCCAGCCCACCTTCAACTGTGCCAGAGGGGGGATCTCTTGTTTCTTCACGGATACGCCCGGCCACCGTACTTAAGCTTAAATTTAAACGACGAAGTTCTGCTTCTTTGATTTCAATCCATATTTCTTCATCACGCACGCCGCTCAGGGTGACACGATCGATCCCATTATTAAGAAACCCATCTCTTAACTGCTTTGCGTAGGATTTGATGGTTTCTTCTGAAAAAGGACCTGAGATTGCTAATTTGGCGACATTTTCATAATAAGTCACCCTCTTGATGATAGGCTCTTCGCTGTCTTCCGGCAGTGTCGTTACCCCGGTTATGGCTTGCTCGACATCTGCTTGTGCCTTTTGCATATCTGCGTTAGCATAAAAATCGAGTGATATGACCCCCACCCCTTCACGGGCAAAAGAGTTGACTTCTTCAACATCATCTAAGAAGCGAAGTTCAGGCTCCAAACTATCAAGAATGTTTTTTTCAACATCTTCCGCGCTGGCGCCTGGCCAATGGACGGTCACATTAATCACAGGGATTTGAACCGAGGGAAAAAACTGGACATTTATTTTTGATATGGCATAGAGACCCATCATAATCATGATGGTCATCAGCAAATTAGCAGCCGTTGAGTGGCGCACAAAGATACTCACCAAATTGTTTTTAGTGGTTCTCTCTGTTGTTGCTTCAGGTTTGATCGTCATGGTTTATACCTTTTTATAAACCTTCCGATGCGGGGGCTTTTTTCATCTTGCGCTGACTAATGGCTTTGTTTTTTTTAGCGCCTCTTACCTTTACCTTGACCCCTTCACCAGCGAGGGTGAGCCTTGTTGTGAGGATTTCAGCCCCTTGTGGCAAGTCAGCTTTTACCAGCACATCACTTCCTGAGGCACCGACCACTTCAACAGTTTTTTCTCTCAAACGATTATTGATGATGAGGTAAATTTTATCACTGTTATAAATTGCTGTTTGAGGTAAACGAATTACATTTTCGTATTCTCTATCATCCAATGACACTTCAACAAATGCGCCAGAGCGAAGGGGCACGGGCTTTGTTGGATTATCGACAACAGCATAAATTTCAACACCGCCATTTTGTGACGTGATAATGGCGCCTGTTCTTACAATGGTTGCCTGATAGATACTTGGGGTTTCACCCACGTTCCATCTCACAGAGATTTTGCGCGCGTTTAATGTTTTAGCTTGTTCGAGAATTCGGCCATATTGCGCATTGGTAAGTGTAAAGCGCACATCGATTTTATTTTGATCAATTAAAGTGGCGACACTGTCATTGACACTCATGGTGCGACCGATTTCTGCATTGACGGAACTTACATAAGCATCAAAAGGAGCGATCAGCTCGGTTTCTTCCAAACGTCGTTTTGCTTGAGTGACTTTCCAATTTAATCGATCGACCACGGCGGCTTGTTGTGCTTGGCGGGCGCGTAATAGATCCAGGTTGGCTTTGCTTGTGGCGACCGCTTGACGGCGCTGCGCTAAGATTACATTTCGATCATCGGCCAGTTTTTTGGTGACGGTGCCACGCTTGGATAAAGCTTGGGCGCGTTTAAAATCTTTTTCTCCTAAACCAAGCTGAATTTTTGCGTATTTTAAATTTTCTTGCTCAAGAACGATGCTGGCTGCAATCTCATCTTTGCGCGCTGTTGCTTCAGCTAAATTGGCTTTGGCCTCTTGCAGGGTGCCTTTGTAATCAAAATCATCAATCTTTAAAAGGAGCTCACCTTGTTTAATAAGGGCGCCTTCTTTTAACCCCAAGCCAACTTCAATGATTTTACCTGAAACAAGAGCTCTTAAATCAACGCGCCGGTTTGCAACGGTCGTTCCGTATAGTTTAAGTTTTGGGGTATGATTAGTTGCAACCGCTTGGATGCTATCTACTGGCCAGGTTTTTTCGACAATAACTGGTTTTTTCGGTTTTGGTTTCGTTGATTTTAAATAACCATAGCCTGAGACACCTAAAAATATAATGAGAACAGGCACAAGAGTTTTTATTATCATTAAAAGGGGCGAGCTTTTGGCACGAGTTAACTGAACGTGTTCACCGCCCGTTACAGATCCGCCCTTTTGCGTCGCTTCGACATTGTCTTTATTATGGGGTTGTTGATCCATGCCCTTAAACTTATCGCCTTTGTACTTGACTCACTTGCTTGTTTCTCAAGCTTAGCACTCATTTGTCACATATGATTGCCCTTTGGTTCATTCAATGGTTAAGGGCAGTTTTGCAGCTCTTCTAATTATTTCACATAATCCTCAATATATTACGAAAGTTAGAGGTAAACTCCGTCTAAATTTGGGAATTTTTCTCTTTTTCTCGTTTGTTCATTGCTATACATCTAAGGTCGTAAACTTATAAATTAACTTCTTTTGGCGCCTCACAAGCCGTTTTTGGCTAGGAAAACAACGCAATACGGGGTTATTCCCCCATATAAGTTGTTTGACGACGCCATAAGCGGCTTGTGAGAGCGTCCTTCGGATAAGGCCAATTTGGTCGTATCTAGCGTCGCAAAATCTTGAAAATAAACCATATTTACTGCAATTTTGCTCCTAATATACAACCAAATTGGCTCTTACCAAAAAAAGTTAATTTATAAGTTTACGACCTCATTTAACCATGATGAACGGCAAATGACGACGGTTTTGAGATCACTTTCTTCAAAGATATGTGATTGTAAGAACACTTAAAACTCAACTGATGGAGACTTTAGGAGTATGGTAAATATGAATGATTTAGCTCAAAAAGCTGAAGAGATATTAGCTGATCTTGTTCATTTTGATACCACGTCTCATAAAACCAACCTTCCCCTGATCGCTTACATTGAAGCAATTTTGAAAGAGGCAGGTGTGCCTTATGATCTTGTTCCTAACGATGAAGGTGATAAAGCTTCACTTTTTGCAACCCTTGGCCCTGCGGAACCAGGGGGGATTGGGTTATCTGGTCATACAGATGTGGTCCCCGTTGAAGGGCAAGATTGGGATACGGACCCTTTTACCCTCACAGTTAAAGGAGACAAGCTTTATGGCCGTGGCACAACGGACATGAAAGGCTTTTTGGCTTGCATGCTAGCAGCGTTACCTGCTTACAAAGAGGCCCAATTAAAGAGACCCATTTATCTCATTTTTTCTTATGACGAAGAAGTTGGCTGCACTGGTGTGCGTCCTTTAATTAAAAAACTCGGCCATGACTTACCGCTCCCCTCATTGGTTCTTGTGGGAGAGCCCTCTAATTGCCACGTGGTGGAAGCCCATAAAAGCATTATCAGTTATGTGACCCGTATTGAAGGACATGAAACACATTCAAGCCTTTTACATCAAGGGGTTAGTGCTATTGAGATTGCCACTAAATTGATGTCTCACTTATATGAGAGCCAAAAAAATATCATTGAAACGCAAAATGATACTCGTTTTAACCCTCCTTACTCGACGGTTCATATTGGAAGACTTGAAGGCGGGACAGCTCGCAATATCGTTGCCAAGTCCTGTGAATTTTTATGGGAAGTGAGGGCACTTCCTTCGTTTGATGGTGAACAAATTGCTCAAGATTTGATAGCTTATACTGAAAGTGAATTGCTTCCCTCCATGAAAGCCATTTCTGAAACTACAAATATTGTAACGACACAAATTACAAGTGTTCCTGGTTTGGCTTCCTCGCCTGATACAATTAGCTTGGGGCTAAAGTTAGCGAACCAGAATGAAAGCTCTTCTGTTTCTTACGCGACAGAGGCTGGGCTTTTTGAAAATCAAGGAGCTGGCAGTGTCATTTGTGGTCCTGGTAATATTGAACAAGCCCACAAGCCAAACGAATATATTGAACGTTCTGAATTAGTTAAATGTCTTGCTGTATTAGAGCGCGTTATTGACCATCAAAGCAGCTAAGTTATTGATATACTTAATTCTATACTATAATAGTATTTCCTGTTAATACTGAAATTACTGTACAAAACCTGTTTCTATCTTTATCACTGATGTAAAGATTTCTTACATCTAACCTCATGTTTTATTGTACTGCCTCGTATGAGGACACCAATAAGCTTTGTTAGAATACATTCACACTTATTTTTTGTTGTTGGGTATTTTTGAATGAATTATATGAGTGAACCGCCAGGACGCCGCCTGGCTATTAAACCACATAACCTCAAAGCACAGATGTTTAGTGCTGCCCGTTGGATGGCCGCTTCATGCTCTAATATGATGGCCGGCCTTGGTTATGATATGCTGACGGAAGATGATTTTGCGCTTTTCACGGTTTTGGATAATGGACATATCACCATTGAAGATTTATCTATTCGCTTGTCCTTGCCGATTAGCGAGACAAGAGATCGCGTTAATCATCTTGAAACGCTAGGGTTTCTTAAACTCACTCGTCAACCTTCTAGCGATAATAAAAAACAGATCACCTTTACAGATGCTGGTTGGCAGCTTATCAATGACTTGTCTAATGTGGTTACCCAGGTTGAGCTGGTTTTAAGTCAGCGAATTGGGATCTCTGATGTGAATAATATTCGGAGTATCTTTTCATCCAATTGGGGACCGACTTTGCAGGAAAGTGATCTATTTCTCAATGAGCGAACCTTGCCCAAGTTCAATACAAAACTGGATCTTTGATCTTGATAATACACTCTATCCAGCTGAGTGTAATTTGTTTGCTCAAATTGATGAACGAATGGGAAGCTTTATAGCAGACCTTCTTGATGTGGACCGGGTTGAAGCTCGCAAGGTTCAAAAAGATTACTACTATCGTTATGGCACCACTTTAAATGGTTTAATGAGAGAGCATAAGCTCGACCCGCATATCTATCTCGATTATGTGCATGATATCGACCATTCTGTATTGCCCCATATGCCAGAACTTCACACCGCCCTTACTTCCTTGCCTGGGAGAAAATTTATTTTCACCAATGGGTCTGCAAAACATGGTGAGGATGTTGCAACAGCGCTTGGTATTATTGATGCCTTTGATGCTATTTTTGATATTGCTGCAGCCGAATTTACACCCAAGCCCAATAAACCTGCATATGAAGAATTTTTAAAACAACATAATGTGCAACCTCAATCTTCTGTTATGTTTGAAGATCTGCACCCAAACTTAAAAGTTCCGCATGAGCTTGGTATGGCCACCGTTTTGGTTCACTCCAATTATGAGGATCATCCAGCACAAAAAGAGCGCCTTAATTGGGATGACCTGCCTGATTATATTCATCACGAGACTTTTGACCTTACCCAATTTCTAAGCCAAGAAAATTTAAAGACTGCAGAGCTTCTTAAATTTCTTTGATTGGGCTCTAGGCTCAGACCCCATTAACTTCAATGTTTGTGATCATCATGTAGTTCAGCTTCATGACCTGGATGCTCGTGGGTGTGAGGTCCGTGATCTTCGCCTATATGATCATGGTCATGGGCTCTGAAATCATGAATGTGATCGCCATCATGGTCATGCTCATGTGTGTGATCATGAGCGTGGGTGTGGGTGTGTTTGTGTCCATGTTCATGAATATGCTCATGAGGATGACTATGTGTATGTTCATGAGGGTGACAATGATAAGTGCCATCCTTGTGACTATGCCAATGTTCGTGACTATGAGTGTGCTCATGGACGTGAACATGTTTATGTTCGTGGGTATGTTCATGACTATGAGCTTTATTTTCTTCACTCAGATCCTGGCCTTCTTCACCCCAGCTTTGTTTTGGTAACTCGACTGGTGTGATGTCAATTGTTCCGTGACGAATGCCCCGCTCAGAAATAATTGAGTTGGCAAAATCCTTCACCTGCTTGACTGTTCCTTTTAAAATGACTGTTTCGTGGCAGATGGTCTCATCGATATGAGTTTGAATTGTACTCTGATGAAGCTCATGACGTTTGTGATGTTTTTTAGATAACCGCTTGGCCAGTTCGCGTTCTTCCGGGGCATAGATGTAAGACAACACAGCAATGCAGGATTGGCTTGCTTGAATCTTTTCATTCGTTCGCAGGCGCTCAGCTTCTAACTGATCGCGAACCATATCTCTAATCGCTTCAGATCGATTGGCATATCTTTTATCGCTCATGAAGTGATCAAGTTGATTTAATAAAGTTTCATCGATTGTGATGGTTACACGCTGCATTGTTTGTTCTCTTTTTTTGATGCTCCTTCAGTTGCCCACAAGGCAACCGTCGCTGTTACCTACGGTATTCAGAGCATATAAACTTGATGGCTTTTTCTGTACATGGGATGCCCACTTTTTTGATGTTCCTTGTGTTGCCCACATGGCAGCCGTCGCTGTTACCTACAGATTTCAGTGTCTATAAACTTCAGATGAGCATTAGCATCCGCAAAGTTATACATTCAGAGTTAGCCTAATCTAAATAATCATAAGATTTAAGCCTCGAAGCTTCTCTTACCCCTGCTTAATTCTCTCATTCCCGCAAAAGGTTTGACTTTTGGTCTGATCAAGAAGTATGATGTTTTTATTAATTTATATTATATGATATTTTTTATATTCGTAATACTTTTTATTTTTAGTGGTTTATTTAGCTTTGGGAGGGGTGAAATATGCATATTATGGATGGTATTATTTCAACTCCGCTTCTTACAAGCGCGACTGTGGTCTCTGTTGGTGCTGTGGCTTTTGGATTAAAGCGGGTGACGGTAGATGATATTCCTAAAATTGCGCTTTTAGCTGCTGCCTTTTTCGTTGTGAGTGTTCTTCGAGTGCCGATTGGCCCGACCGCGGCTCATTTGATGCTCAGCGGGATTTTAGGGCTCATTCTCGGGCCGGCCATATTCCCTGCCATTCTGGCTGGCTTGTTGTTGCAAACTCTTATCTTGGGCTTTGGCGGAATAACCGTTATTGGGCTCAATCTGCTTAACATGGCCTTACCTGGCTATTTGGTTTATTTGCTCTTTTCACCTTTGCTACAAACAGAGTTGCAAGGTGATGGCTCAAGACCCCTCCTTTTCAATAAGATCAGTCAAAATAATCGTTTATTTTTAATTGGCTTTGCTGCAGGTAGTTTCGCACTTTGTGGCTCTGTTATTATGGTTGCTCTCAGCTTAAGTCTCTCTGGTCAAGAGTTTGTCCCCCTTGCTAAATTTATGGTTCTTGCAAACTTGCCTGTTGTGCTTATTGAAGGGCTCGTGGCTGGGTTTATTTTGCGCTTTTTAATTCAACTAAAACCGGAGCTTTTCTCATCAGAGCGAAACTCTTCGTTTGCAAGGCCGGCTGTTACGGCGGAGTTTTAAGGATGAGACATTTGCTCTTCCTCAAATCTCTAGTTTTTTTAGCCACCCTATTTTTGTTTTTGTTGCCCATCCACTCAGCTCTTGCTCACAAGCTGCAAATGTTTGCAACACTCGAAACTGTACCGCAATCAGAAAATTATAAAGTTGGGTTTCGGCTTGTGGGGAAAGTTTATTATAGCTTTTCAAAACCTTTTAAAGCCGCTGAAATTCAAATTCTCTCAATGGATAACAAGTTAATCGATCAGATCAAGAGCGATGCGGAGGGGCGGTTTCGATGGGGGCTTAAATCACTTAAGCCCTTTAAAGTCCAGTGCCGCTCAATCGATGGCCATTTGGTTGAGAGGGTTGTTTCTCCTCAAGCAGATCGACATATACATGCAGAGCACAGCGTTGTTGAAATTGACCCTCATGCCTCTCCAAATTCTGAGCAGAGTTTACGGCACATCATTTCCTCTGAGCTAGCCCCTTTAAAAGAGCAAATTCATAATTTGCATCACAAAGTTTGGTTGCTTGAGATCTTAGGTGGATTGGGACTTTTATTTGGTGGCTTTGGGCTTTGGATGTTTTATTTATCTAAAAAAACGCTTCGAGAAAACGGGCGGGCAAGATGAGTTTTTCTCTTGCTACAACACGCTTTGATCCACGCACATTCATCTGCCTCACTCTTCTTTATGCACTCACCATTATTCTTTCGTCCAGCTTCTCTATCACACTGGCGTTGTTTCTTTTCGCTCTTGGACTTGCCCTTTTATTTCAAATTCCTTTTTGCGAAACTATGAAAAAACTTGCTCTCATTGACGGGTTTATGTTGCTTGCCTTATTTAGCCTGCCCCTTACTTATGTGGGTGGTGAGGCGGTGAGCATTTGGGGACTGCCCTTTTATTTAGATGGCTTTTGGCTTGCTGTTAGCATTGCTTTGAAGGCCAATGGTATCTTTTTATGTTTTAGTGCTTTGATGGGGCGGATGGGTGTGGCCGAATTTGCTCATGCCCTGGCTCATATGAAGGTACCCTTAAGTTTTGTGCAAATCCTGCTTTTGATGGTGAGATATTTAGATGTCTTAACCCTGGAATTTGAGCGTTTACGGACAGCGATGAAATGCAGAGGTTTTCGTGCGCGCTCAAACTGGCATAGCTGGCAAAGTTTGGGCTATCTTTGCGGCATGTTGTTTGTTCGCTCACTTGAGCGGGCCGAGCAAATACTCATTGCAATGAAGTGTAGAGGCTTTCAAGGAACCTACCCCCTGCTGCATCATTTTCACTTTAGTTTGAGAGACATAAAATTTGCCTTTCTATTTATCATCGGTCTTGTCGTATTTATCTGTAGTGGTACTTATTTCCCTGAACTGTTCATGAAAGAGGGCTTTCCTTTATGACAGACCTCTATTTTACATTAAGAGATATTTGCTTTACTCGCTCCGGTCGTCCTCCTCTGTTTCAGAACTTAAACTTTGAAGTCCGCAAAGGGCAAGCGATTGCGATCACTGGAGATAATGGAGCGGGGAAAACAAGTTTGTTTCATTTGATGATGGGGTTGCATAAACCTCAATCTGGTGAAGTTCATGCTTTTGGAGAATTGCGCTTGGAAGAAAAAGATTTTCTTGATGTTCGCACTCAGACGGGTCTACTTTTTCAAAACTCAGATGATCAATTATTTTGCCCAACTGTTGAGGAAGATGTGAGCTTTGGGCCGCTTAATTTAGGAGCCTCCCACAAACAAGCTCTTGAGATTACACATAAGACATTAAGCTCACTCGGGCTAGCGGGGTATGAAAAGCGGATCACCCATCATCTTTCTGGTGGTGAAAAGCGAATGGTTGCTTTGGCGAGTGTGTTAGCGATGAAGCCGAAAGTTCTGTTACTTGATGAACTAACTAGTGGGCTGGATCGTCAAGCCTATCAGCGCCTCAAAGAGGTACTTCTAGAGCTCTCTGTTGCCAAAGTGATTATCTCTCATGATGCGCAATTTTTATCTGATTTAACTCACCAGCATTACCACTTAGAAGATGGGCAACTGCATTTCAGAGAAAATTGAAAATCTGCTTGGATGAGAATTCCTGAAAATACTTTCATGTTTTTTATTTTCTTTGCAATCAAACATCGCTCTCAATCGTTATTATTATGACAGAGTTATTTCATCGGTTATTATAGCTTATTGTTACAATTTCTGATCGGGGTAAGTTTTGTCTGATTTTATAGATTTATCCCTCTTGAAGGAGAGCGTTATGAAAAAAATGACTTCACTATCTACTCTTGCAGCTGCTGGCATTTTAGCTTCTGCTGGTCTTGGTGTAACAACGGCTAACTCTGGTGTGCCTGAAAGCCCGGCTGCTTGGGAAAAATGTGCTGGCGTCTCAAAAGCTGGTAAAAATGACTGCGGTTCAACCGATGGTAAGCACTCTTGTAGTGGCCAAGCGAAAGCTGATAACCTGCAGACTGAGTGGGTTTATCTTCCTAAGGGCACTTGTGACAAAATCACTGGGGGTAAAGTTGTTGGCGAAAAACCGGCAAAATCATAAACACACGTTTACGTTAAGGGTTCAAGCCAATGGAACTTTCTTCTTTAGCGACCATTAAAACCGCAGGACTTGGTTTCCGTATGCCACATTTTGCGGATGTAATGCGGCGCAAAGATGAGGTTCCTTGGCTTGAGCTTCTTCTTGATAATTGGCTTTGTGAAGATGGTATTGTTGCTGACCGTTTGCAAACCATCATCAAAACTTTTCCGACGACGTTTCACGGGGTTGGATTATCTTTAGCGTCATCCTCTCCTATTGATGATGACTATTTAGGACGGGTTAAAAATCTGCTCGATCAATCTGATGCTCTTGTCTATTCCGAGCATTTAAGTTTTTCTCGTACCGGAACGCAATTTATTCCTGATCTGTTACCGTTTCCCTTTACCTCAGAAACGCTTGATCATGTGGCTCAAAAAATTGACCATGTTCAGTCCTTTTTAAATCGTCAGATGCTCATTGAGAACGTATCTGCTTATATTGATTTCCCGAATAATGACTTTAGCGAAGAAGAGTTTATTTCTGATCTGGTGAAACGCACTGGATGCGGCTTACTGCTTGATGTGAATAATATGTATGTCAATCAAGTTAATCTTGGTCGGAATGCTAAGCAAGCTCTTGAGCATTTACCCCTTGAGGCTGTGCAAGAGGTTCACCTTGGCGGTCATGAAGTCGCTGATGGTTATTTGATCGACGCGCATAATAATAAAGTTTGTGATGAAGTTTGGGAGATCTACCAGCAAACCATCACTTTAACTGGGCCCGTTGCCTCACTGATTGAATGGGATAATGACATCCCCACCTTTGATATTTTGCTCAACGAGCAGCAAAGAGCTCAAACGTTCCTGAATGATGTTTCCACCCAGTCCCTTGCAAGTCGTGAGGTTGTTCATGGCTGAAAAAGAGACCACTTCGCTTAGGCTTGGTGACATAGAAAACGCCTTTGACGCTCTCATGCAGGGGGATGCTTCTGAGCTGAGAGAACGGATCAAAGATGTGCCGATTGGTACGGCCCAAGGCGCTAACGTCTATCGGCAAACATCTCTTTCAGCTTTGGTGAATGCATTAAGTGAAACATTCTCTACCTGCCGGCATATTCTAGGTGACGATTATTTCAATCAATGTGCGACGTCTTATTGTCAGCTTTATCCGATGGTTCATCATGATTTGAATTTATATGGCGCTGACTTTCCAGCCTTTATGCTTGAGCTTACAGAGACGCGGCCAGAATTAGCAGAACTTAAATTTTTAACTGACCTCAGCCGCTTAGAGTGGGCGCTGAATGAAGCTTTTTTTGCCAAGAAGAGAACCTCTTTTGATTTGGAGGCATTTGCATCATTCAATGATGACGAGCGCGGGAAGTTGATTTTAAAACTCAGCCCCGATGTGCAATTGCTGCATACACAAAGCAATGTCAAAGAGATTTATGAGTTTCACTTGAGCGAAGAAAATATCGCAAATGATCTCTCTTTTGAGGTAACGCAAGGAGAGTTTCACTATCTCATTCACCGGGGGACGGCTGAGACAAATTTTAAACTCATTATTGAACCTATTGAGCGTTATGATTTTAATGTTTTAAATGCCATCAAAGATGAGACAAGTTTTACAGATCTTTGTGAGAGTTTTGCTCGTACCCGTGATGATAATTTAGAACCACCCCCTTTGGGACAGTATATCTCTAAAGGGATTATAGATAATTTTGATGTGTGATGACTGTTCGCACGTCACCAAATTATAGTGAGTTTTCAGCTTTATGCTAACTGAAACCGACTATCAAAATTTGTTTAAATATGGCGTGGCTTTAACCGGCAATGAAGATGATGGTTTTGAGCTCTTGCAGCAGGCGCTTGAAAATTACATCCGCACTCAGTCAGGCGCTTCGGAGCGCTTGCCTATAGAAAAGCCGATGGCTTATATACGCAGATCAATAAAGAACCTTTATATTGATCGTTTAAGACATCATCAGAAGTTTCAACAAGTTAACTATGATGAGTGTGAATTAGAGCCTATTTTGATTAGTGAAGCTCACACGCTGGAAGATGTTTTGATTACAAAACAAGAGTTTCAATTTTGCTGGTCTCTTATGAGCGTTGATGAACGCGAGCTCTTATATCTCTCAGCGATTGAAGGGTACACCGTGCAGGAAATCGCAGACGATCTTGGCATAAAAAAAGGAACATTGCTTTCCAAATTACATCGATTAAAGGCACGTTTGAGAACTCATCTCGAGCAGTTCATGAATGATAAGAAAGTTGTTTGATCATGGATAAAAAATCAATACATCAACATGTTCAAAATCAGCTTGAGGACATTCGCCTTTCTGAAGCCCAACTTAAAAAACTCAAAGCTCTTCAGGACAAACAAGTCAATGATGATCTGAACAAAGCATCAGGATTTTCTTTGCCTTCTTTTTCCTCCATTTATGTAAATGGACTGGTGGCGTGTGTTGTGTTTCTTCTCTCTTTTATTTTGTTTGCTGGTCCGACTGACATGAATACAAATATGGCTGAAGATATTTCTTTAGAAGTGGTTTCTAATCATATCTTGTTAAAACCTCTTGAAGTGAAAACGTCTCAGATGAGCGAGATCAAGAAGAATTTGGCGGAACTGCAATTTACACCCATTGTTTCGAAAGTTTTTGAGGCCTCGCATGGGCGATTAATGGGCGGGCGTTATTGTAGTATTAAGCGGGCCCTTGCTGTGCAATTGCGTTATGAAACGGGTGATGGCAAATCTTCTACTCTTTATGAAACCTCTTATATGCCAGAGAAATTTTCTTTCCTCCCCGACGTGGACAAAGGAGAGATGCCGCTTGAGCGTCAATTAAAAGGGTTACGCGTGAGGCTTTGGGTTGAGCAAGGCCTGGTTTTGGCCAGTGTGACCGAGTGAGCTTTTGAGTAACCCGAATATCTTTTCTAGACCATGTCACAAAATGTATTTGTAAGCTGAATTAACAGTACTCTTTCTGACACCCTAAAAAACAGCTAGACTATTCCTCATGTTCGATAAAATTTGGAGTTCGTCACTTGCGTTTGTTTTGCTTACTTATAATGAGTTTTTTTCTATCCTCGCCAGTGGCAAGGGCTGCTGGTTCTGATTGTTGGAAAAAATCAGGTGAAGCTGCGATTCAAGCCTGTTCGAAAATAATCAATTCAAAACAAGCTTCTGATCAAAGCGATAGGGCTCAAACGCTTTCTCTTGCCTATTTTCATCGTGGCAATGCTTATTTCGTGAAAAGGAATTATGACAGAGCCATCGATAATTATGACGACGCAATCCGTCTCAACCCGAAATATTTAAAAGCCTACCATATTCGCGGGAATGCTTATTATCTTAAGGGGTTTTATGAAAAAGCCCTTGCTGACTTTGACCAAGTCATTCATTTAGATCCGTCTTACAAAGCGGTTACCTATTATCGACAACTCACTCAAAAAAAGTTACTGCTTTTGAAAAAAGAGCAAGAAAAGAAATAACTGGGTTATTTGGAAGAAATGGCGCGCCGGGGAAGATTCGAACTCCCGACCCCCTGATTCGTAGTCAGGTACTCTATCCAGCTGAGCTACCGGCGCCTATAGGAAATGCCAATTGAATTGGCAATGAATTTAAAGCCTGACATGATTTAACTCTCAAGTCTTTATAAATGGCTAAAAAACCAAAATTTATTTGAGATCTTCTCAGGTCAGGCGGTATTACTAGCTGCTTCATGTTTGAATTGCAAGAGGCTTTTTAAAAGATTTTTGTTATTATTTTTTTATGCCATATATAAACATAGCTGACCTTCTATACTCTTCAGAAAATTCGCTTTTTATAGTGCAAATTAACTCTGACCATTGGCGTTTTCAGGAAGTTGGATTTGGAAATGAGCACCAGACACGCTGTTTTTATAGGTTATTTTGCCATTATGCGCTTCAATGATTTCAGCTGAAATAGCTAGCCCAAGACCTGTTCCACCTTTACGCACACTGCCTTTAAAGGGCTGAAACATAAATTCTTGCGCCTTTTGCGGCACGCCGGGCCCTGTATCTTTAATATCGATGACATTGAGCTGATCGATTTTATTCAGTTTGATGCTAACCGTATCTGGCTTTCCGCATTCTGCTTTTGCATCCAAAACTTGCACACTGTTTCGAATGAGATTGCTAAAGACGCGGTACAGCTGTTCGTAATCACCGTAAATTTTTGTATTGTCGTCTAAGTCAATTTCAAGGTTAACAGCCGCATTAGGTAATCCAAGTTCTGCAAAAACTTCGTTCAACAGGCTTTTTAATTCAAAGTTTGTACGGTTAACATTTTCACCATTATCAATTTTGCCATATTGCAAAGTTTCTGAGCAAAGTTTGATTGCCCGATCAATTGAGCGCACCAAGCGCGGTGTTACTTTTTGAACTGTCGGGTCATCAATGCCGCTTAATCGATCGGACACAAGCTGTGCGGTGCCGAGCATATTGCGCAGATCATGATTAATTTTACTCACCGCACTACCCAAATTAGCAAGCCTTGTTTTTTGTTTTAAGTTCGCAGCTAAGTCCGTTTGCAGAGCTAATAGCTCTCGCTCGACAGTGCCGATTTCATCTGTGCGATCGGATGGACTAATGCGCCTGTCTGGATCTTCCGGGTTTTCACTGAAGTGCATCATATTTTCAGTGAGATTTCCAATGGGGGCAACGAGCAGGCGGTTCAGGGCGATGTAAACTAATGCTGCTGTAAAAATAGAGATGATAATTGAAAGCCCTAAAATATTAAGAGCGAAACTGATCATATCTTTTTTTAATGGGCCCTGCTCCATCAACACTTCCAAGAACTGGACTTCTGACATCTCTGGTTTGTCAACAACACGGATCAAGAGATTATCTGGCTGGAAGTAAACGGCGATGGCATCTCTTACAAGGGAGAGAAAGTTTTGATTACGCAAATCAAAATGCGCCATGATATCGCGTGGCATTGGTGACTGGAGAATGAGCTGGCGGCGATTGTCTTTTTTAAGGGCGACTGCATAAACCTGAGCGTTGTTCAAAAGTTCCCAGCGCAATTTTTCAGGCACTTTATTATCTGGCGCGGCTTCAACGGCGAGCGCCGCGATTTGAGCTGCGCTCATGCGCTCATCAATCCAGTTTTTTCGATAGTTCCCGATGGATGGTAAAAAGATTAAAATCTCAGCCAGCATGACAAAGATGACCGTTAAAATCAGCAATTTTGCTGAAAGGCTAAAGCCTGTGGCCACTTTCTGACTTGTTTTTAAAAACTTCACACTCACGACTTCCCGCCCCTCACGGGCTTTTTGAAAATAGTTTTGTTTTACATTAACAAATTCGAGTTAACAGAGCCTATTAAATTGTTCAATTTAACTTAATGTTGCTTATAGCTCTAGCATTCACTTCAGCTGTTTTTGAACCCAGCAGGCTCCCGCATGTGCTGGGTTCACTTTTTTTGTCTTAACCAAATTTCGCCAGGAATTTAATGGCTTTTCTGAGCAGTGGGCTCATGAGTTTTGGTTGGAAATATGTGTAAGCGACGCGCTTATTAATCTCACTTAATGTTGGATAAGGTGAGACAAAACCAGTAAACGCTTTGATGTTCAAATTTGATGACATTGCAAGTGACCACATTTGGATGATTTCACCCGCGTTTTCACCAACGATAGAAACACCTAAAATTTTACCTTTTCGGGTTGTGACTAATTTAATCAAACCATCAGTTTTACGCTCAGCTTGTGCGCGATCATTTTCAGCATAAGGCCAGCGCAGCACGTGTACTTTTCCATGTTTTTTAGAAGCTTGTTCTTCTGTTAAACCGATATGAGCAAGCTCTGGATCTGTATAGGTGACCCATGGAATTTTATTGGTATCCATTTTGGCTGGCATGCGAAAGAGCGCTCTTCTGATTACAATGCCTGCATGGTAGTTGGCCATGTGCGTAAATTGCAGGCCGCCGATGACATCACCAATGGCGAAGACCTTCTTATTGGTTGTTACCAAACCTTTGTTCACTTTGATACCACGGCGATCAAACAAGATGCCTGCATTCTCTAGGCTTAATCCCTCAACATTTGGCCGCCGGCCTGTGGCAATGAGAAGATGCGTTCCTTTAATCTCACCTTGCTCGGCTCCTCTTGCAACTTTAACGGTGATGCCCTGAATGTCTTGAGTTACACTTTCAACGCCTGTTTCTTCAAGTATTTCCAGGCCTTCATCTCTTAAGCGTTCTAAAACAACTGATGTGAGCTCGGGGTCATCTTTGCCAAGGGCTTTCATGGCTTCAATCACTGTTACTTTTGAGCCTAAGCGATGGTGGGCTTGCGCCATTTCCATACCGATGGGGCCACCGCCAATGACGATCAGATGGGGGATGGGTTCGTCATTGTCAAAAATGGTTTCATTGGTGAAGAAGTTTACATTCTCCAACCCTTCAATGGGTGGAATGGCTGGCTGGGAACCTGTAGCGATGATCGTACGCCTGGCTTTCACTTCATATTCACCAGCTTGAACTGTGTAACTATCTTTAAATGAAGCAGCGGCTTGGATAACATTCACGCCCAATCCTTCAAAACGCTCAACAGAGTCATTGGGTTCAATCGCTGCGATCACTTCATGGACGTGGTTGTGAACAGCCTCAAAGTCAATCGAGGGTTCGTGAGAGCTAATGCCGAATTTATTTGGTGAGCGCATAAGATGAGCTCTCTTGCCCGCTGCCAGCAAAGCTTTTGAGGGGACACAGCCTGTGTTCAAACAATCGCCGCCCATTTTGTGTTTTTCGATGAGCACAACTTCCACACCCAATTGAGCAGCAGCTGCTGCAACAGAGAGACCGCCTGAGCCTGCTCCAATGACACATAAATCTGGTGTTAGTACATTCGACATTTATTTTTCCTCTTTTTATGTCTCACGGGCAATGGCAGCGAAGCTGCCGCCCTGCGACGGCGCGGGGCATTTTACTTGTGCTTCAGTTGCCCACTAAGCAACCGCACCTGCCCCGACGGCCATTCGGCCTACGTTTTTCGTTCTGAGTGTTCCAGCGATTTCAGATTATCTACTTTTAAAACCTCTGATTATATTTCTCCGCTATTGCTTCCGGAATTTTTTAATTGCTACAGGCAATAGTGATACTGCTGCAAGCAAGGCAAAGGCAATGAGTAAATCTGGTGTTACAAGTGACGAAGTGTCCAGCTCAAATTTACAACTCGCTGCATTGGCTCCTTGTAGACAAGCTTCATAAGATTCCTTTTGAGCAACGATCACACTTTCCAGACCTTGACCAACATATGAGAAGGCAAGTGTACCTGGGATGATACCAAAGAAAGTTGCAATAAAATATGTGCTAAGTTTCACGCCCAACAAAGCTGGAGCTAAATTGACCAACCAAAATGGGAAGGCCGGCACAAGACGCAGGAAGAACATGTAACTCAAGGCATTTTCTTCAAAGCCTTTTTGCAGCTTTTCTAGAAATGGTCCGGCTTTTGATTTTAAGTGCTCACCAAGTGAAGTCTTTGCTGCCAAGAATAGAATTGTCGCTCCGATGGTTGCGCCGGTTACTGTTGCAAATGTCCCAACGAACCAGCCGAATAAAAGACCACCCGCCACAGTGATCACGATGCCGCTTGGGAAGGAGAGCGCTGTTAATACTGCATAAAGCAAAATATAAAGCAGAATTGCTGAGATATAATTCGCTGAGATGAAATTTCTTAAATTTTCAAGGTTCAAGGCCAGCTCTTTAAATGACAGATAGTTATGCCAGCCTTGCGAGAAGCCAACCCCCATGACGGCAACAATGGCCATAAGGGGAAGATATTTTTTCCAAACCGGTTTGCACTCTGCACCTTGATTGTCATTCGTCGCTGAATGTTGCATTTGGTCACTCATCAAAGTGGTCTCCTTAACGCGAATAGGTTATATTATTTTGATTGCTCGTTTAATGTCCAATCATAAAATGAGCTGTTGATTGAACCGATTTTTGTGATTTTTTCTTTAAGTTTTGGGTTTGCATATCTTTTCAAATGAGCAAGTACGCCTGCATCATTACCGCCAAAGTCTTTTTTGAACCAAATATAGATTTTTGAAATACTGAGACGATTGCTCTTCACCACAGCGCCGCGGTTTGAGTTCACATAGTCTTTAGCGGCCTTTTCAAGCTGGGCTTCTAGTTTGCTTGCTTCAAAAGCTTCTGTTTGCAAGTTCGGACACCCAACTGAGGCGCAATTTACGGCATAGTGGACCCTAGGGTCTTTATGTACTTTTCTTAAAATTTGATGCTCAATATCATCCAGGCTGATTTTAGTGCCTTCAATGGTAACTAATTTTTTGCCCCATGGGCCGTTTGAGAAAATCCCGGGTGAGATATCGATATCCTTAATTGATTTAACCGGATAAGCCTCCAGGACAACATCAATTGTCACTGCATTATAAAGATTGGCCCAGTAGGCAAATTGCTCAGCTCTTGAAAGCGATGTAACCTTCACCGCCTCTAATGACTTGATATAAGCTTTCAGATCGCTCTGTTTATTTTTAAAGCCTTTATAATCCACTCGATTGAGGCCGTTTTTATCTCTTTTGACGTAAGTCTTTAAAAGGCTTGAGAATTGACTGTGATTAACCGTTTTTTTGCTTGATTGACTAATTTTTGAAAATTGCTCGGTCACTGATGCGGCTTTGGCCTCGCTGACAAAACCTTCTCCAAGTGGGCTAGCTGACAGGAGATTTAAACCTGCCAATAATGTGAGGCTCATTATCAAGTGAGATACTTTTATGCGATTTGAGGTTTTCATCCCTTGTGTCCTGCTTCTGTAGATTTTTAAGCTTTAAGTGCGCATAGCACCCTCATGTGTTGATGATAGTGGTAGCATAAGTTGATAAAAAAACCTGATCATACATCTTCAAACCCGCGTGAGAGCTTCGTGAAATGTTTGTGAACTCAGCGTTTAAACCTAAACCATCGCAGCTTTTCGACTTTTTGGAGAGCTTTTCATTGACATTTAAGGTTTGTGCTGGCTATATGCCCTTTTTAAAGACATTTTACTGATCTTGATGATAGGTAAACAGGCTGTGAGGCCTTAAGCAGACTGGTTCTGAAGCATCTAAATATGTTTTGGAGGCGGGCGCTTTTGTTTTTCACCCCTTTTTTTCATTTTAAGGTCAGATTAACGATTTTTCGATCGCAACTATAAAAAACGGGCCTTTTTAAGCCTTTTGAAGCGATTAGATGGAGACCTAAAGTGAAACGTACATATCAACCAAGCCGCTTGGTACGTAAACGGCGCCATGGATTTAGAGCTCGTAAAGCAACTGTTGGCGGACGCCAGGTTCTTGCTAACAGACGTTCACGTGGCCGCAAGAAATTAAGTGCTTAATTTCAATAGGTTAATGACTAACCATTTGGAAGAAAATTCACTTAATGATTAAATTTTAGGGCAATGTTGATTTTCAACTTTGCCCTTAATTTTTGTTTTTTGCCGTATTTTGTCGCTTTGAGTTGGATGATTAGCTCATGACTCTCACCATGATTAAACAGAGACGGGATTTTTTAGCTGCCAAATCTGGTCAATCATGGGGAACGCCAGGTTTTTTACTCCAGGCTAAATTACGTGACAAACCAGTAAATGGCGGGATGGCTGAAGAGTTTGATGGCCCAAGGTTTGGGATTACTGTCACGAACAATACAGTCAAACGACTGATTTCTCCCCAACCACAGGGAAAAGGCAAAAACAAGAACTCTTTGAAAACCGACACTAAACGTGGTCCTGTTTCTGTTTACCGAAATAAGATGAGGCGGCGTTTGAGAGAGGTTTTACGCCATGTTGCGCCAGAATTGGCAAAGCCTGGAATTGATTATGTCATTATTGGCCGGCAAGCTTGCTTAACAATTGACTATGCTGATCTCTTAAAAGATTTAGAGAAAAGCTTTAAAAAAGTTCACAGACGGATTATATCATCAAGCACTGATTAATCATCACACATTTGAGAAATAGAGCATTTTCCATGGATGAAAATAATAAGAATTTTATCGTAGCCCTTATTCTTTCAGTTTTGGTCTTTTTGATTTGGAATTATTTTTACATTGTTCCTAAACAAGAAGCGCTTAAAGAGCGCCAAAAAGCTGAAGCTCTATTAAAGAAAAAAGACGGAGCATTAACACCGCAAGTTGACGGCGCCGTGAAACCTGGCACGCCTGCAACGCCTGGTGTCGTGAAAGCACCTGTTCGGGTTAAATCTCGTGGTGAAGTGGTATCTAATGCATCTCAGCGCATTGAGATTGATACGCCTTCTCTCAAGGGCTCGCTTAATCTCGTTGGTGGCCGGATTGATGATATCTTACTTAAAAACTTCCGCCAAACAGTTGATAAAAACAGCCCGCCAGTTGAGTTATTTTCACCGCAAGGAACAAAGCGTCCTTATTTTGCTGATTTTGGTTGGGTGAGCAGTGATACCTCTATTCTTTCCCCCAAAACCGATACACTTTGGACAAAGGTTGCTGGTGACAAGCTTTCTGTTGGCTCTCCAGTAAAACTACAATATGACAATGGTAAAGGCCTCTTATTTGAGCGTGAGATCTCTGTTGATGATCGTTTCATGTTTACCATCACCCAGCGCGTGACAAACAAAGGCTCAACGAAAACTGACCTTTCACCTTATGGCCTGATTTATCGCCAGAACAAGCCGGTTGGCGAATCTCTCTTCATTTCTCATGAAGGTGTTGTTGGTATTTTCAACGATGAGCTTATTGAGACAACATATGCAGATCTCGCCGATGAGCGACTTGAAAAACATACTGGTAAAAATGGATGGCTGGCCCTCGCTGATAAATATTGGGCTGCAGCGCTCATACCCGATGCACGCCATAAATTCACAGCGACCTTTAATGGTAATGCGCCAGAGGGAAGTGATGACAATTACACCATCAACTATTTGCAAAATGGTCAAATCATTGAACCAGGAAAATCACTTGAGGTGACTAATCGCCTCTATGCTGGTGCTAAGCAAGGTGAAGTGATTGAAGGTTATATGAATGACCTGAAAATCGAGCGCTTTACAAACTTAATCGACTGGGGCTGGTTCCACTTTATCACCAAGCCTCTCTTTAAAACTCTTGTTTATTTCTACCATCTAATTGGGAACTTTGGTTTTTCAATTTTGATCGTTACCGTGATCATCAAGCTGATCCTCTTCCCACTGGCTAACAAGTCATACAAATCTATGGCTTACATGAAGAAAATGCAGCCTGAGATGGAGAAGATCAGAACACGCTATAAAGATGACCGGATGAAACAGCAGCAAGAGCTGATGGATCTTTATAAGAAACACAAGATTAATCCGCTTTCTGGTTGTTGGCCGGTGCTTATTCAGATCCCGATTTTCTTTGCCCTTTATAAAGTGCTTTATGTCACCATTGAGATGCGCCATGCGCCGTTTGTTGGCTGGATCCAAGATTTATCAGCGCCTGATCCAACATCCCTATTTAACCTCTTTGGATTGATCCCGATTGATCTGCCACAATTTTTGATGATTGGTATTTGGCCATTAATCATGGGCCTCACCATGTATATTCAAATGAAGCTCAACCCAGCACCAACCGATCCGGTGCAGGAGAAAATCTTCACTTATATGCCGATTGTCTTTACGTTCATTCTTGCTGGTTTCTCATCTGGTCTCGTGATCTATTGGGCCTGGAACAACACCCTCTCTGTAATCCAGCAATATTATATTATGAGACGCCATGGTGTTGAGGTGAAACTGCTTGAGAATATGGGCTTGAAGAAGAAGAGTACTTGATCTCTCTCACGGCTATTTCAAACGCTATCGCGTTTGAGCCTACGAGGTGCGGCGCAACGCGCCGGGCTGCGCTGACGCTCCGCCATGTCCTGACGCCGAAGTGGCGTCACTCCTTCTTCGTATAGTCAGCTTTTTATTTACAGTCGTGCTGTATTTTCGAAATACCCTAGGTGTATTTAGTTACGTTTAGCCTATATACAAGCCTTATACATGGACACACACTACGTATCTGTAGTTTTCAGTGCTAACTTCGAGATGATTTTATGAGTGAATTAGACGAAATAAAAATTACTGAAGATCTCATTGCTGAGGGTGTGGCTCTTTTTCGCAAACCCATTGACTTTGTTAAAGGCGTTGTCTCAGAGAGCGGTCTGCCGCCAGCTGACCGGCCAGAGATAGCTTTTGCAGGACGCTCGAATGTGGGGAAGTCCAGCTTGATCAATGCGCTTTGCAGTCGCAAAAATTTAGCGCGTACCTCCAACACACCTGGTCGGACAAGAGAAATCAATTATTTCACCATCGGGGAAGACGCCTTTCTGGTTGATATGCCAGGTTATGGTTTTGCTAAAGTACCGAAAGAAATGGTTGCCGGGTGGACCAAACTTATCGAGCGTTATTTGCGCGGCCGGTTAAGCCTAAAACGCACTTTCGTTTTAATCGATAGTCGCCATGGCATTAAGAAAAAAGATCTTGAAATCATGGAAAAGCTGGATAGCTCGGCTGTGCTCTATCAAATTGTGTTGACCAAAACTGATAAAATTAAAAAAGATGAACTTGAAAAAAGGCTTGCTGAAACCGAAGCAACCATAAAAAAACACCCAGCGGCCTTCCCGCTGATTATTGCGACATCTTCTAACAAAGGAAATGGGATTGATGAGCTAAAAGGGGCTATTATTTTGGCGCTTAATTCTTAAACAAGCAGCACTCACTCAATCTTTACGGCTAAATTCTTTTATGCTGTCGTCAACTAATTCATAGGCTTGCTGACCATATTGAGCGATGCCATAACCTATACCTAAAACTGCGGCTAAGATCAGAGCCTTCTTAAAGATAGAGCCGTAATTCTTTGTGACTTTCACATCGATTGACTTAGACGGCTGGATTGGAATTTCAGCTGTGAGACCATCTTCATTGCTGGTACGAGCAGTGATATCTAAACGTAATTTTGATACACCGCTTTTGCGCGGCATGACCCGCCAACGCCAAACGGCATAATCAGCATCATTAGTCATCCCGCCTTGCATTTCTGTCCACTGCGTTGAAGCTGTGGCGCAATCAATTAAAAACAAACCATCTGGGCCTGTTAAGCGCACAGTGATAGCTTTTGTGATCGGGGTCGCGTTTTGTTTTGAGCGGAGGCCATAATCTTCAGGGGCTAGCTCTATTTCTGTATTAGTGAAACGAGCAACGCGTACCTCTAAATAATGTACTTTGCCAACGCGCATGACCTTAGGGATATTTTCCACCACCTGATCTTGATCATTGATGAATTCGTGTGCCTTTTGCGATTGTGCAATTGAGCCGGCGATGTCATCCATCTTCATTTGTGTTTGAGCTAATGATTGTTGATCGACTGACTGAGGGTTTCCTTGCACCCCTTTTTGTCTCACATCAAGAGGAGGGAGATTTTGGGGTGGTAAAGACTGCTGCTGTATAAGCTGCTGATTTAATGCTCCCCCTTGCCCGTCTCTTTGCTGAGGGGGAAGGTTTTGAGGCGCGCCATGAATGTTCTTTTGCAACGGATTTAACGGTGGCTGCCCTTGCAATGGATGAGAGCCGTCTCTTTTATTTTCTGCCTCATGAGCCGAAGCTTCTTTTAAAAAGGCCGGTTTTTGTGAAAGAGGGGGAAGATTACCCTTTGTTTCTTTTCGTTGTTTTTCAACTT
>CAXIBI010000008.1:0-41601 GCA_964022305.1 uncultured Hyphomicrobiales bacterium
AAGGGCAAGGGTGGTATTTTCTCTTTTGAGCTAGAGGGTATTCATGCGCATGATGTGAGTACTTTAATTGATCGCTCTGGCATTGCTGTTCGTGCGGGTACTCATTGTGCTGAGCCGTTGCTTGCGCGCTTTAATGTGACTTCAACTTGCCGCGCATCTTTGGGGCTTTATAATAATAAAGCAGATATTGACGCGCTTGTTGCTGGGCTGAAAAAATGCTCAGAGTTTTTTGGCTAATTGCGATTGCTTACTAACTAAAAGCAATGTTTGAGGATTTATTTAAATGAACGATGAAAATTCTAATCCTGATTTAGATGAGATGAAAGCCGCCAATGATGCGCTGAAAACATCTATCGACGCTCAAAGGACAGAACCTTCAGAAAGCGGTGGTCATATGGCTGAGGTTGAAGCCGCTGCAGCAGCCAGCGAAGAGCATCCGCCTATTCCTGAAGATGAACTCGAGCGGATCAGCCGCGATATTGTGGCGGCAATCAAGACAGTTTATGATCCTGAGATCCCGGTTGATATCTATGAATTAGGTCTTATCTATAAAGTAGATATTGAAAATGACCGCTCTGTACAAGTTGAGATGACTTTGACAACACCTGGCTGCCCTGTTGCAGGGGAGATGCCTGAATGGGTTGTAAATGCTGTTGTTGGAGTTGAGGGCGTTAAAAAGGCCAAGGTGGAGTTAACCTTTGATCCGCCTTGGGATATGAGCATGATGTCTGAAGAAGCGCGTTTTGCTTTGAATATGTTTTAGGGAGGGTCTAGTCCCTTTTGTTGTTTGGAAATAAAGGAATAAAAAATGAACCGTCCGCTTCCAAAAGTTATGACTGTGACGCAAGCAGCTGCGAACCGCGTTCAAGAAATTATTGAGAATTCTGACAAGCCAATTGCGGGGTTGAAGATAGGTGTCAAGAATGGCGGCTGTGCGGGTATGGAATATACGCTTGATTATGCTGAGACCATTGAGCCAGGAGTGGATGTGGTTGAAGATAATGGTGTGAAGATTGTGATTGATCCGAAGGCTATATTATTTTTACTCGGAACAGAAATGGATTATGAAGTTTCAAAACTTTCATCTGGTTTTGTTTTTAATAATCCTAATCAAACCAGTGCTTGCGGGTGCGGAGAATCTGTTGCCATTACACCTGTGACACAAGATATGGCAGACGAATTCGTTGCTTCTTTAAAGAATGAATGATTTAAGCGGCCGTGCCGTCTTGTGCCATTTCTTCTTGTGGGGCTTGTTCGTTTAATTCTGTTTGAACATTATTTCGACCAGCATGTTTAGCGGCATAAAGAAACTTATCAGATTTAGCGATTAGGCTTTCAACTGTATCTTCTGGTTTAAATTGCGCTATTCCAAATGACATGGTTACGCGTCCAAGTTTTTGGCCAGATGATTTTTTAATAAGCTCTTTATTCATCACAGCTTTACGAATTTGTTCTGCGACAGTAATAGCGTCTTCAAGTTTTGTTTGAGGAAGGATGATTGCAAATTCTTCACCACCATATCTGGCTGCAAGGTCACGGCCTTTTACGTTGGTTTTTAAAATATTTGCAACAAGTCTTAGGACCTGGTCACCTGTTTGGTGACCATGATTATCATTAAATGCTTTAAAGTGGTCAATGTCAGTAAGGACTAAGCAAAGAGGTTCATCGCTATCCAGCGCTAGTGTAACTTCTTTTTGCAATGTGACATCGAATTTTTTACGGTTTGGAATAGCTGTTAAGGCATCTGTCATCGATTCCGTTTTGATGGTCTCGATGTCTTTATTCAAACTCATAATTTGTTTTTGAGAATTGGCGAGATTACTTTCTAGCTCTTTGGTGTTTTGAGCCATTTCGAAAGTTGCAGCTGCCATGGATGAAATCATCATCCGGAGCGAACCTTCATCTTTGATATCTGCTAATTCACTGGTGAAAACTTCTAAGCTTTCACTGTAGCTTTCTGTATTTGCTAAAGAACTACCAACCATCTCCATGACTTCGTTTAATTCAAGAGCCACTTTGGAGCTGATTTCTTCCATGCGGTCGTCAACTTCATTTGCATTGAAGTAGTCTGAATAAAGCTCATCAAGTTGAGTTTGCTCAATACGTGGTTGCGTCGCTAAGATTGATTTAATTTTGGTGTTGAGTTCTGGTTTTAGCCCGCTGGCATAACTGTACCATAGCTCATAGCCATCTGGCGCGGCTGAGGTCTGATTATATTTAATAAACCCAAGAGCTTTTTCATCTATGGCAATACTTCTATCGTGTGAATTTTTTTTGTCTTGATTGTCAGTCACGGGCTCACCTAAATATCCACACACTTTTAAAGACGTGAATTGTTGTTTCTGAACCGGGTTATTATTGATTAAACAGAGTTAATATTCTCTGAAAATCGCAAGGTACAGAAATAAGTAATTTGGTAACACTCTACTATTTAGCAGATTCTAGTTTAACTGCAATATTATGTACGAGATGAGTACTAAAAAGTATTGCAACTTAAAGTTTAAGGTGTTGTTTTACTTGTATATTTTTATGTATGTAACTCAAAATTTATTTTTTTGAAACAGAGCGAAGCATAAAGGCAGGGACATGATCTCCCATACCAATGATAGGTTGCCCTTTTGCCTTATTTTGAGGTTGTGATTGGTGGGCAGTATTTGAAGCTGTTGCATTATCGTGTTGTTTTGAGCTGTTCGGCGATTGTTTTCTTGATGATTTACGCCGTTTTGGGGCCGTTTTTTGCTTGGTGTTTTCAGTATCTGTTACTTCTTGCTCAGCACTAAGATCTTCGGTGTTCTTATTGTTATTCCCTTTACCAGACTGTTTTCTTCTGGTTGAGTTTTTGTTTTTATTGTTGTTTCTGTTACCGCGTCCGCGCGTTCTAAAATCTTCATCTGTTGGCTCATCTCCGATCCAGACAGGTGTATCTTTAGAAAGCTCTAAAATAGCATCGAGGAATTTTTTATCATTTGGGGTGATGAAAGAGGCTGCGTAGCCTTTTCTTCCCGCACGGCCAGTGCGGCCAATACGGTGGATGTAATCTTCAGCATGAATTGGGATGTCAAAGTTAAACACGTGACCAACATTTGGGATATCCAACCCTCTTGCTGCAACATCACTGGCAACGAGATAGGTAATTTCGCCGGCTCTGAATTTCTCTAGAGTGTCCATTCTTTGGCGTTGATCCATGTCACCATGTAGAGCGCCAACGCTATAGTCGTGTTTGCTCATGGATTTGAAAAGGATGCCAACATCACGTTTGCGATTACAGAAAATGATCGCATTTTCAATTTCGTGCTCATTAATAGCTTTGCGGAACTCAGCTCTTTTTGTTTTTTCGTCTACATCCAGGAATTGAAAACGCTGTGTGATTGTGCTTGCGGTGCTGCTTTGACGTTCAATTTCTACCTTTACAGGCGATTTTAGAAATTCTTGTGTAAATTTTTGAATTTCAGGTGGCATGGTTGCTGAGAAAAACATGGTTTGCCGTTTTGGAGGTAATAGGCCGCAGATTTTCTTGATATCATCGATAAAGCCCATGTCGAGCATGCGGTCAGCTTCATCAATCACTAGGATTTCCACCCCGGTGAGGAGGACTTTTCCCCTAGAAAAATGGTCCATTAGGCGCCCTGGTGTTGCGATGAGAACATCGGCACCGCGGTCTAGTTTTCTAAATTGTTCTTCGAATGAAACGCCGCCGATTAGAAGAGCAATGGTAAGTTTGTGGTTTTTACCTAATTGTTCAAAGCTTTCAGAGACTTGGGCTGCGAGTTCGCGAGTTGGTGCTAGGATTAAAGATCTTGGCATGCGCGCTCTTGCGCGGCCACGCTCAAGCTTTGTGAGCATTGGTATGGTGAAAGAAGCTGTTTTGCCTGTTCCTGTTTGGGCAATACCGAGAACATCATTACCTTCAATGGCAGGTGGTATGGCTGCTTTTTGAATGGGAGTGGGAGTTTCGTAACCAGCGCTTTCTATCGCTGATAAGATTGTTTCGCTTAAGTTCAGCTCTTTAAATGTCATATGACAAATCGGTCTTACCTGTTAGGTAAGGTCTCTTTCAGTTTTGCGCGTTTTCTCATTGGTGTTGTCTTTGATGTTTGTTTGTCTCTACTTAGAGATGACTTACATTCCATGGACAAATGAGATTAGCGCGTTGCTCTTTAAGTTCTATGACAGGTTTTTAGATTTTTAGGTTCGCTACCCCACCTTAAAACAGTCATATCTTACAAATTTGTCTCTCATTAACAGGTTTATTCCTGATTTAACAGAGATTTGAGGAAAAAACGTCCTTTATACCGGTGTTTATACCGATTTTTCTCATGAAAAGGGACATTTTTGAGGGGTTGTATGGCTTTTTTGCCTATTTGACAACTAAATTACATGGTTTTTGCTTTTTTAACTCAAAAATGGCTCAAAGTTTGAGTATTTGTCTCTCAGAGGGCTTAATGAACAATAATTCGAAGCGATTTGGCTCGTGAGCTTGTTTTGTCGCATT
Source organism: uncultured Hyphomicrobiales bacterium (assembly GCA_964022305.1). Lineage (GTDB taxonomy): Bacteria > Pseudomonadota > Alphaproteobacteria > Rhizobiales > HXMU1428-3 > HXMU1428-3. Next base: position 4,493 of record CAXIBI010000008.1, read on the forward strand.
GATACTTCTTTGTGCTTATTCGCTTGAAAATGACGCATTTTTTTATAGTTGCAGAATGGCCGCTCGCATAATGAATTCAATTTGTCGTAAAATGAAATGATTCGCGAAAGAGGCCATTGTCTGTTAATGCAGCCGTGAGAGATTTGTTCTGCTTCGTTCTATTTAGCACTGTGGCCAATGAAATCTATATGCAATTCTTTTTTAATTGAGGGTTGTGGTTTTAGGGGGCAATTTATGGCGCGTGATTTGTTTGCGAGGCTTGGTACAGTTGTAAAATCTGTTAGCAAGGCTGGTAAATCCTCTAAAAAAGAGAAAAAGGCTGACAAAGCTGTGGCATCTGAAGATGCGCCAGATTTGTTTCAAGAGAGTGCGCTTGCTGGGCACTCTGAAAATAAGACATCTAAGGAAGTTGAGTTAGTGACTGCCAAAACCGAGAAGAAAACCAAAGTAAAAAAATCAACTGCGAAAGCTGCTGGGCAGAAGGATAAAGCCCAAGCGGCAAATCGTGGTGAGGCGGATTATACAGCTGCTGATATTGAGGTTCTTGAAGGATTAGAACCTGTTCGTCGTCGGCCAGGGATGTATATTGGTGGTACAGATGAGAAGGCACTGCATCACCTTTTTGCTGAGATTATTGATAACTCAATGGACGAAGCTGTGGCTGGCCATGCGAACTGGATTGAAGTTCGCCTTGATGTTGATGGTTCGCTTACGGTTTCTGATAATGGGCGGGGTATTCCTGTTGATCCGCATCCCAAATTTAAAGATAAGTCAGCGCTTGAAGTGATCATGACGACGCTTCACGCAGGTGGTAAATTTGATAGTAAAGTTTATGCGACTTCTGGTGGTTTGCATGGTGTGGGTGTTTCTGTTGTAAACGCGCTTTCTTCCATTTTGGAAGTTGAGGTTGCGCGCGGTCAAAAGCTATATAAGCAGACATTTTCCAGGGGCATTGCGCAGGGCAAATTAGAAAAACTCGGTGCTATTAAAAATCGCCGAGGCACGAAAGTGCGTTTTATTCCAGATGAAGAGATTTTTGGTAAAGGTGCGAAATTTAAACCAGCGACGCTTTTTAAAATGGCGCGCTCAAAAGCGTATTTGTTTGGTGGTGTTGAGATTCGCTGGAATTGCTCGCCTGAGCTGCTTGGTGAGAAAGATACTACGCCAGCTGAAGCAAAGTTTCATTTCCCTGGTGGTTTGAAGGACTTCCTTTCTGTTCGGGTGGAGGGGGCGACGCTTGTTGCAAGCACTCTTTTTGCAGGCAAGGTTGAGACGAAAGAGGGCCATGGCTCGCTTGAATGGGCACTTTGCTGGATTGCGAACAGAGATGGTTTTTTGAATTCTTATTGTAACACGGTGCCAACGCAAGAGGGCGGCACGCACGAAAATGGTTTGCGGGCTGCGCTAACTAAAGGCTTGCGGGCCCATGGTGAGCGTGTTGGCAATAAAAAGGCAGCTCAGATTACAGCTGATGATGTGCTTGTTAGTATGGGGGCGATGCTCTCTGTGTTTATTCGTGAGCCGGAATTTCAGGGACAAACGAAAGATAAGCTGGCGACAGTTGAAGCGGCTAAGATTGTTGAGACCGCTATTCGCGATGAGTTTGATCATTGGCTTAGCACACATACAGCTGAGAGCGCCAAACTGCTTGAGTGGGTGATTGACCGGGCGGAAGAGCGACTGCGCCGTAAGCGGGAAAAAGAGATTAACCGTAAGTCTGCGACGCGCAAATTACGCTTGCCTGGTAAGCTTGCTGATTGTTCAGCGAATTCTAGAGTAGATACAGAAATCTTCATCGTGGAGGGTGATAGTGCGGGTGGCTCTGCGAAGCAGGCGCGTGATCGTAAGCTTCAAGCAGTGTTACCACTGCGCGGGAAGATTTTGAATGTTGCGAATGCAAGCTCGGCTAAGCTTGCACAAAATCAATTGCTCTCAGACCTGGTGCAAGCATTGGGTTGTGGTATGGGGCGTAATTTTAACTTGGAAGATTTGCGTTATGAGCGTGTTATCATCATGACGGATGCGGACGTTGATGGTGCGCACATTGCGTCACTGTTAATCACGTTTTTCTATCGTCAGATGCCTGATCTTGTGCGCAATGGTCATCTTTATTTGGCGATGCCACCGCTTTATAAAATCGCGCAAGGGGCGAAGACGCTTTATGCACGTGATGACGACCATAAAGATGAGCTTCTAGAGAGTGAATTTAAGGGACGCGGCAAGATTGAGATTTCTCGCTTTAAAGGTCTTGGTGAGATGATGGCGAACCAATTGAAAGAGACCACTATGAACCGGGAAAGCCGGATTTTGCTCAGGGTTGAGATCACTGAAGATGAAGAGATCACCTTAGAGACGGTTGAAAAACTCATGGGCTCGAAGCCTGAGGCGCGGTTTGAGTTTATCTCTGAAAATGCGGAATATGCGACAGATTTAGATATTTGAGTTTAAAGCGAGATTTGTCGTTTTTCTTAAAATGGTTTGGTTCAACGAAATAAGGTAATGATATGGGATATGCATATCATTACCTTAATGGCTATTCGCTACAATGTAGCTCTTGTGTATCATTCGACTGTATACCCTGATTACATCAAAGTGAGTGAGACTATCTATCCTTCTATTCGTCAGGGTCAGTTACGATTGTGCCTTCGCGTGATTTATAAAATAGATCTGCTGTTATGAATGTGCCTGCAATGAGTAGCAAGTGGAAGATAACCGACGTTCCAAAGACCATTATGGAGCCAACTCCTAGAGAGAAAACTATCGACCACATATATGCCAAGACTGTCATTAATTGAAATTTGGTTGTTCTTGGAAGGCTGCTAAATGCATTTCTGTCCGCATCCATTACAAGATTGTAGTATTTTTTCATCATTCTAATCCTCCTTATATGACTGCCTTAGAGGATACAATGTGGTGGATAAGTAGTGAGTTGCGTAAAGGTTAATTTTTGTTAACTGTTGTGGAGTGGTGATTTAGGCCCAGCTAATTTGATTATTTCGAGTAGGTTTAAAGCTATTGATTATCAATAACAATTTCGCCAGAGAAATATTGCTGGGCTGGTTTTGATTGGGGATTTGCAATCATTTTTTGTGCTTGGCCTTGTTCGCTTACCTGACCTTGATTTAAAAAAATGATTTCCTCTGCTAATCTTTTGGCCTGGCCAATGTCATGGGTGACAAGGATGACTTTTGTGCCCTGTTTATCTGCTTCTTTAATGAGATCTTCAATCACGAGGGTGGCATTGGGGTCGAGGCTAGCGGTTGGTTCATCTAGAAAAAGGATTGAGGGGTTGTCCATTAAGGCGCGGGCCATGGCGAGTTTTTGTTGTTCACCGCCAGAGAGCAGGCGGGCGGGGTTATGAGCTTGGTCTTGGAGCCCCGCTTTGCTTAAAGCTTCATCGATGAGTTTATCTTGTTCAGCTTTGTTTTTGATGTTTTTAACATTTAAGTTGTAACGAAGATTTTCAATAACGGAGCGGCGTAATAGCACAGGTTTTTGAAAGACCATGGCTTGGGCGTTTTGAATTTGTTTTTTATCTTCCACAGTATTCCAGCCGATGGTGCCGGATGTTTTTTTTATCAGGTTATGAAGAAGTCTTAGAGTGAGACTTTTGCCTGCGCCGTTTGGGCCCATTAGAGCTGTGATACCGTTTGCTTCACATTTAAAGCTGAGGTTATTGATGAGCTTTTTGCCTTTTACGTCGAGAACCAGGTTTTCGACGGTGAGGGGGAATAGTTCTTGGTTGCGTGCGTTTTTAAGCATAAGCCTGGCGCTCCGCGGTTAAATTCACTGTATAGACAAGGCCGTTGACGATGAAGGAGAGGATAATCAAAATTATTCCAAGTCCAAGGGCTAAGCTTAAATTTCCTTTTGATGTTTCTAGCGCAATGGCCGTTGTCATGATGCGGGTGAGGTGATTGATATTGCCGCCGACAATCATGACAGCGCCGACTTCAGCAAGTGCCCGGCCAAAGCCAGCTAGGACAACAGTGATCAGTTGATAGCGGCCATCCCAAAGCAAGGTTTTGGCCATGGCTAATTTGCTAACTCCCAATGATTTTAATTGCTCGTAATATTCGTTGTACATCACTTCAAGTGTTTGCCGGGTGAGAGCTGCGATGATGGGGGTGATCAAGATTGATTGCGCGATGATCATTGCGGTTGGCGTATAGAGTAGGCCAAGTACGCCTAAGGGGCCTGAGTTGGAGAGCAAGATGTAAACAATTAAACCAACAACAACAGGAGGGAGGCCCATGAGCGCGCTTAGGCTAATGAGGCAGAAAGTGCGGCCTTTAAACCTGTAAACTGCAAGCAATGCCCCGATACTCAAGCCGAAAAGACAAGAGATGAGAATGGCGAGAAGATTGACCTTTAGCGAGAGAAGGATGATTTCTATCAGATCTTTATCTGCAGATATTATGAGGTGAAAGGCATTGGCAAAAGCTTCTGAAATATCTGTCATAAGGTGGTACTTAGTGTTTTGGCTGATTTTAGTTGAGCTATTTATTTGTGGGATACTCTTATTATTGCGCAGTTTGGCATATAGGCCTTTTTGAATAAAGAAAATTTCGAAAGAATTCTTAATTAGGCAAAAAAAAACCAGGTCATTTCTGACCTGGTATAAGGGCGCTTCTTATTTCAGAAGCTGAATAGAAGGTATTCTGGGGAGGGAAGAAACCTTCAAGATCAAGACAGTAAGGAACTGTTCGTTAATCTCTATGTTTATTAATATGCCCTTAATGCATGGGTATTGCAAGCAAAAATGCTGCAAAGCAGCTATGCATTAAACGCATGGCCGGAAATGTATTATTTTGCCCTTTTTATAGCCTTAAAACGCCTTATTTGAGGTTTTTCCTTCTTCTGCGGTGCGGCATTTAGGCTGTTTTTATGCTTTTGATACATTTCTTGCCGGTCACTGTTGCTGCTTTGCAGCATTTGTTTTTGTTAATATTTTTTGCCAATATAGCATTTCTGTTGCGTTCAGCCTTTAAAGAGGCTGGTATTCTATTCATGTTAGTTAACCAATATATGGAGAGTTTTTATGTCTATTCGTTCTGGGATTAAAACTGGGGTTGTTGCTCTTGGTTTGGTAGTTGCTTCTTTTGGTGTGGCGCAAGCGGGTTGTGTTTCAAAATCTGCGAAAGCGACATCATATTCTAAAGCGTCCGCTCAATGGTTTGCTATGGAAACAATGGTTCAGGCTGTAAGCTGGGGCTTGTGGCCAGGCTGGGTCGCAACCGGTGTGGTTGACGGATATACAGTTAAAAATGAAAAGTATAAGTGTACATCTGGTTCAGATGGTGTGACCTGCATCAGCTGGGCAAAGTTCTGTAAGAAATAAGCTGGAAATTTTATTTGTTCATTTTAATTAAATGACGAATTGAATTTATCAAAAGGCCTCTCTTAAATAAGGGAGGCCTTTTTTATTGGTTGTTTATAACTTTCAAGGATTATTCTTCACTTGGTTGTTCAGTGGAATTTGGTGTTTCATCCTTCGTTTTTGTTTCTGAGGAAGTTTTATTTTTATAATAAACCGTTGGCGTGCCGCTTTCCATTGCGCGGAAGGACTGGATGAAGTTTGCTGTCATGTCAAAACTGAGTGTGGGTTGATGTTTTGATTTGAAGAGATTTTCACTCATATCTGTGTTGATTTTGAGCTCAAATTTTAAATGAGATTTGACACCGCCAGTTGTTTTGAAAAACGCCCCTGTTTTATTTGCAAAAAACATAATCACATCGGATTTGCTTGAGCGGCCAGACATGGTTAGCGGGGTGAAGATGCGGCTGGTATCTTTGGGATCATTGCCGAAATAAAGATTTTCAAACGTTTTGCTCTCACCTGTTATTTTATCTGTTACTTTTAAATCTATTGAGAGGATTGTGCCGCGTTTGGCGCCATCATTTGATATGGTGAGGGGGATGGCAAGGACGTCTCTGAAATCCTTTCTGTACATATGAACGAGGGCGGGAGCATAGATTTTTATTTTTGGTTCTTTCAAGACAGTTTCATAAAAACTATAGCCAGAGAAGAGGAGGGCAATGGCAGAGACAAGGGTTGTTATTACATTGCCGATATTCCCAAAGAAGGGTTTGTTTTTACGCATTTGCTTGCCTGTATGATTTTGATTGTCTGTTTGGTTCATTTCATCGCCTTCTATTTTTGAGTGATCGGCCCATTCGATCACGCTGTGTAGAAGGTCATCCAATTTTTCAGCTGGGATATGGCCTTTGGTATTACTCATTACTCTGTTGCCCCGTCTTTAATTGCTTTGTGTTGGGATTAGAAATAATCGTTGGCAGTTAAATGCTTGGTTTTATTTGACTATAACTTATAAAAGCGCACATTAGTTGATGTCAAAGGAATGTGGCGAAGGTTTGAGTGAAATGTTTTGTTACTTGCTTTTGGGGGCTGTTTTAATCGAGAAAGAGTGCTCAATCTGTTTTTAGGGTTGATTGGGATGAAAAAGTGACTAGAAATCTGTGCTTTAAAAGTTTATATTCACGTTATTCGCAATTTTTTTAAGAAAGAAAAGAAATGACTGTGGGAACACAGATTAACATTTCAGGCAGTGGACATTCAGCCTCTTTTGCTAGAAAAACTTATACTGGTTTTTCTAAGGGTTTCTTCGCGTCTGCGCTTCTTTCTGCTTTATCCTTATCTTCTGAATTGCTGCTTCTTCTTAGTCTCTCACTTATTAGCCCCTGGGCAAAACAGTAATTTTTAGCTGTGGCCTTAGGGGAGATGAATTTTAAGAGCTCATGATTTTCATGAGTATTGAGATGAAATAAAATGGATGAGTGTTGCTTGATTTAAAGAGGTAAGGTCCTCAGTGTCGCGATGCTTATTTACCAAGATAAAACGGATTAAAAAAATGACTGATACCCCTGTAGAAACTCGCCGGAATTCACAAGATAAGATTGTGATTTTTGATACGACTTTGAGGGATGGTGAGCAAAGCCCCGGCGCTTCGATGACTTTGAATGAAAAACTTCAAGTGGCTGAAGTGCTCGATGAAATGGGCGTTGATATTATCGAGGCTGGTTTTCCGATTGCTTCTAATGGTGACTTTGAAGCTGTGCAGGAAATTTCAAAAATTGTAAAAGACTCTGTGGTTTGTGGTTTGTCACGTGCCTCTAATAAAGATATTGATCGGGCTGGTGATGCGCTTAAGCCTGCTAACCGCTCTCGGATTCACACCTTTATTTCGACAAGCCCGCTTCATATGAAATATAAATTGCAGATGGAGCCTGAAGCTGTGCTTGAGGCGGTGACAAATTCTGTTACCCGTGCGCGGCAACATACATCTGATGTGGAGTGGTCAGCTGAAGATGCAACGCGGACGGACCATGACTTTTTGTGTCGCTGTGTAGAAGCGGCCATTAAAGCTGGGGCAACGACAATTAATATTCCTGACACTGTAGGATATACCGTGCCCGAGGAATATTATGACTTGATCAAAATGCTTATCGAAAAAGTGCCAGGAGCAGATGATGTGATTTTGTCGACCCATTGTCATAATGATTTGGGTTTGGCAGTTGCTAACTCTTTAGCTGGTGTTCGCGCTGGGGCGCGTCAGATTGAATGTACCATTAATGGTATGGGTGAGCGGGCTGGTAACGCAGCTTTGGAAGAAGTTGTGATGGGTATGGATACGCGCTCTGACGTGCTTCCCTATTGGACCAATGTTGACCCAGTGCATATCACTAAGGCCTCTCGTTTGGTCTCTGCGGTTTCTGGTTTCCCCGTTCAATATAACAAAGCGATTGTTGGGCAAAATGCGTTTGCTCATGAATCTGGTATTCACCAAGATGGCATGCTTAAGAATAACCAAACTTATGAGATCATGACGCCTGAATCTGTTGGTTTGCGCGAGTCTTCTTTGGTGATGGGTAAGCACTCAGGTCGTCATGCTTTTAAAGAGAAGTTGAAAGATTTGGGATATGAACTTGGTGACAATGCGTTCCAGGAAGCGTTTCAACGGTTTAAAGACTTGGCGGACAAGAAAAAACAAGTGTTTGATGAGGATTTAATCGCGCTTGTTGATGATGAAGTCTCAAGTGAAAATGCACCGATTAAGCTTGTTTCTTTGACTGTTTATGCGGGCACAGGTGGGCCGCAAAAGGCAACCGTGACTTTGGATGTTGAGGGCGAAGAGAAAACCCGCGAGTCAGGTGGTGATGGTCCGGTGGATGCGATTTTTAATGCCATTCGCGAGATTGTTCCTCATGAGGCGCGTTTGCCGCTTTATCAAGTGATGGCGGTGACCGAAGGCACTGACGCGCAAGCGGATGTGATGGTTCGCCTTGAGGATGATGGCTTTACATCCACCGGGCGTAGTGCTGACACTGATACGATGGTGGCCTCAGCTCGTGCTTATATCAGTGCACTTAATGGGTTGATTGAGCGTGCAAGGAAAGCTGTTGGCGCAAAATTAGACGCAATCTAACACAGGCTAGCCTGTTGGTATTTTTTTAAAGACTATTTAATAACAGGTGCTTTCATTTATGAGGGCACCTGTTTTTTATTTGAGATCTTTGATAGCGTGAATGGGCGAGAAAGATAAGTCAAAAGTCCTGATAATGATTGGTGATACCGTTTAAAAAACACTGGCAAACCTTATGGTTAGTGAATATTATGAGGCCATGATTGAGCTTGGGCGTTCTGGGCTGTGTTTTTCGGGGAGTGCTATTTTATGAAACTTTTAAAAAAGTTTGGATTTGTGGTTTTGGCTGTTCTTTTTGCGAGCACACCATTTCTCTCTCTTAAAGCTGAAGAAAAACAGTGTTTAGATGAAGCTTTTTCTGCAACGGGTAAGCCATCTAAAATTGGTGAGCTTGCCAGAGCGAACGCTTTTTTTACCTGGAAAGCGGCTGTGAAAGAAAAACACGGTAAAGATTATAATGCTTGGTCGGCAGCAACTGAGCGCAAACTCCTATGTGTTGATCTGATGAGTGGTGAAAATAAAGGTAAGTGGGAATGCACACGTACAGCTCGTCCGTGTAAATCTAAAAAGCCTGTTATTGCCACAAAAGGAAGCTGTAAGGATGAGATCTCAAAAGCTTGGGGGAAACGGCGTGGTTCACTTGCTGCTGCTCGTTTAGAAGCGCAATCAGGGTGGAAACTGGTTGTTGAAGGCGCCTTTGGCGCTGAATGGGCTGATTGGAATTTGGCCATCGAGTCCAATCTGAAATGTGTTCGAAAGACAAAATATGCTTATCAATGCGTTGCTTCGGCGAAAGCTTGTCATTCTTAATTTCTCTCACGGCTATTTCAAACGCTATCGCGTTTGAGCCTCCGAGAGGCGGTGCTAGGCTCCGGGCTTCACTGGCGTTTCGCCATGTCCCATTGCCTAAGTAGGCAATGCTCCTTCTTCGTATCGATAATTTCTAGTAGTGCTATATGTGGGCTTCTCAGTAACAGGATTTTAACTGGTGTTTTAGGTTGCCTTCATTTGCCTAATATGCAACCGGCTAAGTGTGCTGATTTGTACCCTTTACTCATCTTCAAACGATCGCTTATCTTTTCTTTTCAAGGTTTATTTTTTTATTTCATAGGTTCTAGTTTAAGTTTCTTTGGAGGGGGAAGCTTAAATGTGTGGCTGTGAAAAAGAGTTTCTATTTCTTGATAATTCAACAAAAACAAAGATTTACGTTAACTCTATTTAAATTTAAGCCCCTTCCGGAAATTATTAAGCCATTTGATATGCGAACTCTGCTTTTACAGTGGGAAATGCTATAATTTTACCTGTTTCAGGGGGCGCTAAGCTTATGGTTTTGTTCATATCTTAAGGAGGCAAGGCACTATGGATTTTAGGATGAAGGTTAATTATCCTGTTCGCGTTGCTGTGGTGGACAAAAATCCTTTGGTTGTGCGTGGCCTGCGGTCCTTATTTGACGAAGATGGCCGTTTTGAAATCGTGGCGTCAGCTCATGATGGTGATCGATTGCTGGATGGTTTGGAATATATCTCTGTTGATATTGTTATCACAGGCTGGGTCATGCCTTATTGCAATGGAAGAGAGCTTTTAGAAGCTTTTTCAGAACGGCTGAATAGCCCGAAGGTTGTGGTTTATACAGGCCATATTGGTGATGCGGTTCCACGAGAAGCCATGGAACTTGGAGCGCATGCATTTTTCTCTAAATCTGAACCGCCGGAGAGGTTGCTTCATGTGCTTGATAGTGTGGCGCGCGGTTCAATGGTGTTTCCTTTTATGGGTAAACAATCTTCAAGTTTGCTCGAACTCTTAACCAATAAAGAGACTTTAATGCTTGAAAAGCTTAGTCTTGGTATGACGAACCAAGAGCTGGCGGATGTGATGGCGATTTCGCAGAATACTGTGAAATTTCATCTTAAAAATGTCTATTCTAAGCTTAATGTTCGCAATCGTGCTGAAGCTGTTGCTCTTTACTATAATGACGGTGAAACGCCGGTTTTGAACACGATTTCTTAAAGTATTAAAAAAATGTTGGTTTTTTTGTCGCCCTTTTAAGAATTTTTCTTAAAAGGGTTTTTTGTTTAAGCTGTTGTAATTCATTTGTTTTTTCTAGTTTTCTTTAAATTGAAATCATTCAGTTTTTAAATTTATTTCCATAAAAACATCAAAACCTACCCTAATAGGTAGGTCTTCCCTACCTAGAGGCATGTTTTGGACTTTGGTCAAAGATATTAGCTTTATTTCAATAAGAGGCGAACACCGCCAGATAAGAAAATTATTGGGACTTTCATTCTTTAAAAAGAAGCGTAATTGGGATGAAAGTTTGGGGAGACATCAATGATGACAAGCGCCGGACGCGCCAAACCAGAGCTTATCTATGGTTTGCGAAAAGTTACCGAAGATGCGGCAAAAGCTGCGTTTGACTGGATTGGTCGTGGTGACAAGGAACGAGGTGACGGCGCGGCAGTTGATGCGATGCGCAACGCTCTACAACAGATCGAACTTGAAGGTTTGGTTGTTATTGGCGAGGGCGAAAAGGACGAAGCTCCGCAGCTTTATAATGGTGAAATAGTTGGTCAACCTGGTGCCGCCTTTAAAGCTGATATCGCCGTGGACCCTGTTGAAGGAACCAGCTACTTGGCCAAAGGTTTAACCAATGCATTAGCTGTAATCGCGATCGCGCCGCGTGGCAGCATGATGGACCCAGGCCCAGCCTTTTACATGGAAAAGTTCGCCGCACCAGCTGAAGCCAAGGGTGAGATTGACCCAACATGGTCTGTTGAAGAAAAAATTAAAACTTTGGCGAAATGCCTCAAAAAAGATGTGTCGGAAATTACGGTTTATGTGCTTGAGAAACCCCGGCACCGTCAGATGATCCAAGAAATTCATGATGCAGGGGCGAGAGCCCTGCTTTACCCAGCTGGCGATGTTGCGGGCGCTTTGCTTGCTGCCATTCCTGATAGCGGTGTTGATGCACTGATGGGAACTGGCGGGACGCCTGAGGGGATTATGTCTGCTGTTGCGATTAGAGCAATGGGGGGTGAGTTTATGGGGCGGATTGATCCGCAACTTCAAACTGAAGCCATTGCCGTGAAAAAAGCCGAACTTGATACAAGCAAGTGGTACCAAATTGAAGAGCTTGTTTCTTCTGAAGATTTATTCTTCTGCGCGACAGGGATCACCACCGGTTTGATGCTTGATGGGGTTGAGAAGTTTAATAGTGGGTTCCGTATGCAAACCTTGATGGTGATTGGTGAAACACAAGAACGCCAGGTTCTAACGACTTATTCGCATGAAACTTAAAGCTTAACTTGTTTCGTTGGGCTTTGAAGGTAGCCCAATACTAACTGATTGATTTAATAAAAATAAAACTAACTGGAAGCGCAGAGAATTCTTGCAAGCTTCATTGAATTGGGGACAGAGATTATGCCAAAAATATTGGATCGTCCGGTCATATTAGGAGTTGTTGGGGATTCTGCAACGGGTAAAACGACGCTTTCTGCTGGTGTTGCAAAAATTCTAGGCGAGGATCGTTGTACTGTTATTTGCACTGATGATTATCATTCATATGACCGTGTTGAACGAGCCGACAATGGGGTATCCGCGCTTGATCCAAAAGGCAATTATATTGATATTTTAGAGCAACATTTGCAAGCTCTTCGCCGTGGTGAAGCGATCTTGAAGCCGATTTACAATCATGATGGTGGAACATTGGATCGCCCTGAATATGTCAAGCCGCGAGACTATGTGATTATGGAAGGGTTGTTAGGTTATACAACCAGGGCGATGCGTGATTGTTATGATGTGAAGATTTATCTCGATCCTGAAGAAGATTTACGTGTGAAATGGAAAGTGAACCGGGATACGACGAAGCGTGGTTACACGGAAGAGCAGGTTTTAGCCTCACTTGAGAAACGCAAAGCTGACAGCCCGGCTTTTATTCGCCCACAACGGACATTTGCTGACATCGTTATTCGTTTTCAAACACCTGAGAAGGGTGGTGATGATGCTCATTTAGATGTGCGGCATATTTTAAGACCAACTTTACCTCATCCAGACTTTTCCCCTCTCTTTGAGAGCTCAAGCAACAATGGCCTGTTACTTGAACTTGCAAGAGATGTTGATGGTAAGCCGGTTGATGTTTTGGAGATTAATGGAAGCATTTCGGATGAACATGCCACGAAAATACAGAATTTATTATGGGATTTGATCCCTGAAGCGAGCCATTTGAGAGATCAATTAGGCCATGTGGATGGATCAAGTGACGTTAGTCACCCGCTTGCGCTGACACAGCTCTTGGTGGCGTTCCATATGGTGAAAGCAGCACTTGGTGTGCATGCAATTTAGTCAATACGTCCCAAAACAGCTCCTTTTAGCTAAATAGTTGAGGTTAAGAGGGATTTTGGGGGGTGCATGAGGCCTCAGGGCATAGTATAGGATGCACATTATTGTCGAATAGATTGGACAAAATATCAGTCTAACAAGCTAATCGACGGAATTGAGTTTTTATAAGGAGGCCTTCTCATGGGAGAAGCGGTTGAAATGAATAAAGAGCTAGATATGGCACTCAAGGCCAAAATGGCAAATGCCATCCGCGCTTTATCTATGGATGCAGTTCAGAAAGCCAACTCTGGACACCCTGGTGCACCAATGGGCTTAGCGGATGTGGCAACGGTTTTATTTGCGGATCATTTGAAATTTGATGCCACCAACCCTGATTGGCATGATCGTGATCGATTTATCATGTCGGCTGGTCATGGCTCGATGCTGGTTTATTCTTTGCTTTATTTAGCTGGCTACCCTGGGATTGATATTGGTGATATTAAAAATTTCCGCCAAATTGGTAGCCCAACGGCTGGTCATCCGGAATATGGTCATTTGCCGGGTATTGAAACAACTACTGGCCCGTTAGGTCAGGGGATTACGACAGCTGTTGGTATGGCCTTGGCTGAGCGCTTACAGAACGAGAAATATGGTGACAGCATCATTGATCATCATACTTATGTGATCGCTGGTGATGGTTGCTTGATGGAAGGTATCTCTCAAGAAGCGATTTCTATGGCTGGCCATCTTCAGCTTTCTAAATTGATTGTGCTTTGGGATGATAACAATATCTCAATTGATGGCACATTGGATGTGGCTTGCTCTGACGATCAACGCAAACGTTTTGAAGCTTCTGGCTGGGATACTATTGCTGTTGATGGGCATAATATGTCTGCGATCTCATCTGCGATTGCTGAAGCAAAGCAAAGCAGCAGACCAACGTTAATTGCTTGCAAAACAGTGATTGGTTTTGGCGCTCCTAACAAACAAGGCACAGCTGCAACGCATGGAGCACCGCTTGGTGATGATGAAATTGCTCTTGCACGCAAAGAGCTTGGTTGGGATCATCCAGCTTTTGAAATTCCACAAGATGTATTGGATGCTTGGCGCGGCGTTGGCCGAAAGGGCAGCGAGACACGCACCAAATGGCTTTCAGCTTACAATGGTTTGACGCCAGCTGGCCGCGATGAGCTTGTTCAACCAATGAGCGAGGCTGTGAAGAAAAGCCTTAAACATGCTGTTGTGAATGTGAAACAAAAATTTGTTGATGGCGGAGAAGCTCTGGCGACACGTGTTTCTTCAAAACAAGTTTTGGATGAGATCTTACCTGTCATCCCTGGGATGGTTGGCGGCTCAGCTGACCTAACCGGTTCAAACGGTACGAAGACCGATCAATACAAGCCGGTGAATAGAGGCCAGTTTGATGGCAATTATATACACTATGGTGTTCGCGAACATGGCATGGGCGCTGTGATGAATGGTCTCTCCTTGCATGGTGGATTCTTACCTTACTCCGGTACGTTTCTGGTTTTTTCTGACTATGCACGGGGAGCCATTCGACTTTCTGCCCTTATGGAGCAACCTGTTGGTTATGTGATGACACACGATTCAATTGGTCTTGGTGAAGATGGACCAACGCACCAGCCTGTTGAGCACTTGGCTTCACTTCGTGCGATGCCTAACCTAAATGTGTTCCGCCCAGCTGACAGTGTTGAATGTGCTGAATGTTGGGAAGCGTTTGTCTTGCAAGATAAGACACCAGCTATCATGTCTCTTACTCGTCAAGGATTACCGCTGCTTCGCACAGAAGCAACCGAAGAGAATAAATCTGCCAAAGGTGGTTATGTCTTGAAAGAAGCTGACGGTGAGCGTGATGTGACCTTGATTGCGACTGGCTCTGAAGTTTCCATTGCGATGGATGCTGCCAAGAGCCTTGAAGAAGATGGCTTGAAAGTGGCTGTTGTGTCGTTACCTTGCTGGGAGTTGTTTGAAGCTCAATCATCTGATTATCAATGGAATGTGCTTGGTGATGCGCCGCGCGTTGGTGTGGAAGCTGCCGTTGAGCAAGGATGGAGCAAATGGCTTGGCTCTAATGGTCAATTTATTGGCATGAATGGATTTGGTGCTTCTGGCCCTTGGAATGCTTTGTATGAACATTTTGGCATTACTGCTTCAAGCGTAGCTGATGCGGCGCGCCGTGTCACAGGCAATGCATAAGGGGGATTTGAATAGATATGACTGAAATGGCTTTAGATAATTTAAAAACAATTGAAGATGCCGATGTTACTGGTAAACGTGTTTTGGTTCGGGCTGATTTAAACGTACCTATGCAAAATGGTGCTGTTTCTGATGCGACAAGAATTGAGCGTTTTCTGCCAACTGTTCGTGAGCTTTCAAAGCGCGGTGCTCGTGTTGTGATCATGACTCACTTTGGTCGCCCGGGTGGTCAGGTTGACCCCTCCCTTTCACTTGCGCCTGTGGCGGCTAAGGTTGCTGAATTGCTTCCTGATTTAAAAGTGAGTTTTGCATCTGACTGTATTGGTGCAGCAGCAGAAGAGGAGATCGCTAAACTTTCTAATGGTGATGTTTGTGTTTTAGAGAATCTGCGTTTCCATAAAGGTGAAACTGATAATGACCCAGCTTTCATTTCAGAGCTGGTGGCACTTGGTGACCTTTATGTAAGTGATGCGTTTTCCACGTCTCATCGGGCACATGCCTCAACAGAGGGAGTTGCGCGTCATCTTCCTTCATTTGCGGGTCCGCTGATGATGCAGGAAGTGAATGCACTGAAAGTTGCACTCGAAGCGCCGAAACGCCCAGTCGCTGCTGTTGTTGGCGGTGCGAAAGTTTCGACCAAAATTCAATTGCTGACCAATCTTGTGAACAAGGTGGACATGGTGATTGTTGGCGGTGGTATGGCCAATACGTTTTTATATGCTCAAGGTGTGCAGGTTGGGAAATCACTTTGTGAGCCTGACTATATAGACACTGTTGAAAATATCCTCGGCCGCGCTGCTGAGAGTGGTTGTAAGATCGTTTTGCCAACAGATGTTGTTGTGGCTGATGACTTTGCTGAAGGTGCAGCCAATAGCATCGTTGATGTGAATTCTGTTCCTGAAGATAAGATGATTTTAGATGCTGGACCGCAATCTGTTGCTGGTTTGGTTGAGAAATTATCAGGCTGTAAAACATTGGTTTGGAATGGTCCGCTTGGAGCATTTGAAATTTCTCCCTTTGGTGAAGGCACCTTTGCGCTTGCAAGAGCGGCAGCTCAAGCCACCATTGAGGGTCAGTTAACAACCATTGCTGGTGGTGGTGACACGGTGGCGGCTTTAAATGCTGCTGGCGTGACAGGTGATTTCACCTATGTTTCGACCGCTGGTGGAGCCTTTTTAGAGTGGTTAGAGGGACGCGCCTTACCAGGTGTTGTGGCTTTGACTAAAGATTAGAACTGAACTTGAAAATTAAAAGATTAATTAGCGCCCATAGAGGCGATAATCTTAACCGATAAAAATAAGAGGATTGTGTTTTTTGCTAGAGACGAGGTTGCTCAATTATTTTAGGGGCTGTATGCAAAGTCTGTAATAAAAACATGAAAATCTTAAACGCTTAAGATTAGAGCCGAACAAAAATGAAAAGATTTAGGAGTTAAATAGAAATGGCTAGAATTACATTAAGACAATTACTTGACTATGCCGCCGAGCAAGATTTTGGCGTGCCCGCGTTTAACATTAATAATATGGAGCAGGGTCAAGCAATTATGGATGCGGCTCAAAAATGTGATGCGCCTGTGATCATCCAGGCCAGCCGTGGTGCCCGTGGTTATGCGCATGACGTTATGTTGGCGAGCATGATTGAAGCTTTGGAAAAGATTTATCCTGATGTGCCGCTTTGTATGCACCAGGATCATGGTAACAATGCTGCAACGTGTTTGTCGGCTATTCAACATGGCTTTACTTCAGTGATGATGGATGGCTCTTTGGAAGAAGATGCCTCAACACCAGCTGACTATGACTATAATGCTGGCGTGACAAAAACCGTTTCTGAACTTGCGCACATGGTTGGCGCCTCTGTTGAAGGTGAGCTTGGTTGTCTTGGTTCACTAGAGACCGGTAAAGGTGAAGCTGAAGATGGTCATGGCTTTGAAGGTGAGCTTGATAAAGATCAGCTTTTAACCGACCCAGATGAAGCCGTTCAATTTGTAACAGAGACAAAAGTTGACGCACTTGCTGTTGCGATTGGTACTTCGCACGGTGCTTATAAATTCACACGTCCGCCCACAGGTGACATTCTTTCAATTGATACCATTGCGGAAATTCACAAGCGTTTGCCGAACACTCACATTGTGATGCATGGCTCATCTTCTGTGCCGCAAGATTTACAAGATATCATCAATGAGTTTGGTGGTGAGATGCCGCAAACTTATGGTGTGCCAGTTGAAGAGATTGTTAAGGGTATCAAATTTGGTGTTCGCAAAGTGAACATTGATACGGACCTTCGTATGGCAGCTACTGGTGCGATGCGCAAAGTTGCAACAACGAAAAAAGCAGAATTTGATCCTCGTAAATTCTTATTGCCAGCTCGTGAAGCGATGCAAAAGGTTTGTGAAGATCGATTTGAAGCATTTGGAACATCCGGCCATGCTTCAAAAATTAAAGTGATCCCTATGGCTGATATGGCGAAACGCTATGCCACGGGCGAGCTTGATCCGGTAACAGCATCTTAAAATGTGGGATTGGTCTAGCAACTCTTAGATGTTGCTAGGCCCCCTCTTAAAGGAAAGGAGTTCTACATTTTAGGTGCCATGTGACCAGAATCTTAATGTCAAAATTGTCTTAAATCTAATTTGGGTGAGATCCATCTTGGGAGTGAGGCGTAGTCGATAACTGAAAGGAAAAGACATGGATAAAGGTGCTAAGACTGTAACCGGTAAAGACCGTTACAAGTCAGGCGTTATGGAATACCGCAAAATGGGGTATTGGGAACCTGATTATGAACCCAAAGAAACCGATATTATTGCGCTCTTTCGTATTAGCCCACAAGATGGTGTGGATCCTATTGAAGCAGCAGCTGCGGTTGCTGGTGAGAGTTCTACGGCGACATGGACGGTGGTTTGGACTGACCGTCTGACAGCTTCAGAAAAATATCGCGCGAAAGCGTATCGTGTGGACCCCGTGCCAAATTCAGATGATCAATTTTTTGCATATATTGCTTATGATCTTGATTTGTTTGAGCCTGGTTCAAT
Organism: uncultured Hyphomicrobiales bacterium; assembly: GCA_964022305.1. Taxonomy (GTDB): domain Bacteria; phylum Pseudomonadota; class Alphaproteobacteria; order Rhizobiales; family HXMU1428-3; genus HXMU1428-3. The sequence goes on from CAXIBI010000008.1 coordinate 22,496, forward strand.
TGCGAACTTAACAGCCTCTATTATTGGTAACGTATTTGGGTTTAAGCCACTGAAAGCGCTTCGTTTGGAAGACATGCGACTCCCAGTGGCTTATGTCAAGACTTTCGACGGACCGGCGACTGGCATCGTAGTGGAACGTGAACGTCTCGATAAGTTTGGCCGCCCCTTACTTGGTGCAACCGTAAAACCTAAATTGGGCCTGTCCGGCCGAAATTACGGCCGAGTGGTATATGAAGCCCTTAAAGGTGGTCTGGACTTTACCAAAGATGATGAAAATATCAACTCCCAACCTTTTATGCACTGGAGAGACCGTTATTTATATTGCATGGAAGCTGTGAATAAAGCTGAAGCAGTAACCGGTGAGCTCAAAGGTACTTACCTTAATGTGACAGCTGGCACCATGGAAGAGATGTATAAGCGGGCTGAATTTGCTAAAGAATTAGGTTCTTGCATTATCATGATCGACCTTGTGATTGGTTATACAGCTATTCAGTCTATGTCTAAATGGGCGCGTGATAATGATATGATCCTTCACTTGCACCGGGCTGGTCACGGTACATATACCCGCCAGAAAACGCACGGTATTTCCTTCCGCGTGATTGCGAAATGGATGCGCCTTGCCGGTGTTGACCATCTTCATGGTGGTACAGTTGTTGGTAAGCTTGAAGGTGACCCAGCTATGACACGTGGTTGGTATGACTATATGCGTGAAGAATACTGCCCAATGAATTTAGAAAATGGTGTGTTCTTTGACCAGGATTGGGCCTCTTTGAATAAAGTGTTGCCTGTTGCTTCTGGTGGTATTCACGCTGGTCAAATGCATCAGTTGATCCAACACCTTGGTGAAGATGTTGTTCTCCAGTTTGGTGGTGGTACGATTGGTCACCCTGACGGTATTGAAGCTGGTGCGGTTGCTAACCGTGTGGCGCTTGAGTGCATGATTCAAGCTAGAAATGAAGGACGCGATTATGTGAATGAGGGTCCTGAAATTCTTAATGCTGCTGCGAAGTGGTGCTCTCCATTGAAAGCTGCGCTTTCTACCTGGAAAGATGTGACGTTTAACTATGAATCAACAGATACATCTGACTTTGCACCAACTGCAACACCAAGCAACTAAACAATCTAGTTTGAAGGAGATTAATATTATGGCAATGCCTAATCCTGCAAAACGGGTTACACAGGGACAATTTTCATTCCTGCCAGACCTAACAGATGAGCAAATTTTAGCTCAAATTAAATATGCCCTTAAAAATGACTGGGCTGTCAATGTTGAATATACCGATGATCCGCATCCTCGAAATACCTATTGGGAGATGTTTGGTTTGCCGATGTTTGATCTGAAAGATCCGGCTGGTATTTTGATGGAAGTGAATGAATGTCGTAAGACGTTTCCAGAGATGTATATCCGTATTACTGCGTTTGATAATACACATGGCTGGGAAGCGCCGCGGATGTCATTTATTGTGAACCGGCCTTCATCTGAGCCAGGTTTCAGACTACATCGACAGAACCGTAATGGCCGCAATATTGGGTACTCAATTGATGCCTATGCTGCTGATAAGCCAGAAGGTGAACGTCCATAAATTTATGGCTGACCTTAGACTTAAGGTGGCAGGTTTTAAGATCTGCCACCTTACTCTTCCCCAGACATTTAAGTTTTAGATTGTGATGATGATATGAGTGACACTGAGACGACTGAAAACGAACAAGAATTTGAAAAACTCCCTGATGATGCAGCTGTTGATCTACAAGCTGAGTTTGAACGATCTCAGGTACAAGAAGTTTTAGATAAGCTTGATAATGAGCTTGTTGGGCTGGTGCCTGTTAAAACGCGGATTAAAGAAATTGCAGCGCTTCTTTTGGTGGATCGTTTGCGCCGACGTTTTAGCCTGACATCAGAAACTCCGACCCTTCATATGAATTTTACTGGTAATCCGGGTACAGGTAAGACAACTGTTGCCTTGCGCATGGCTGAAATTTTACACCGGCTTGGTTATGTGCGTGAGGGGCACCTTGTTTCTGTGACGCGTGATGATTTGGTTGGTCAATATATTGGTCATACGGCGCCAAAAACCAAAGCTGTCATTAAGAAGGCCATGGGTGGTGTCTTATTTATTGATGAGGCTTATTATCTTTATAAACCTGAGAATGAGCGCGACTATGGTGGCGAATCCATTGAGATCCTTTTACAAGTGATGGAAAATCACCGTGATGACCTGGTTGTTATTTTAGCTGGTTATAAGGATAAAATGGATAAGTTCTTTGAAAGTAACCCGGGCATGCGCTCGCGGATTGCGCATCATTTGGACTTTCCTGATTATACGGCTGATGAGTTAGAGCAAATTGCTGATTTGATGCTGGCTGATCAGAGCTATAAATTAAGCACTTGTGCGCGCCAAGCTTTGAGTGAGTATATTCCGATTAGAATGGAGCTTTCTCACTTTGCCAATGCACGTTCTATTCGTAACGCTCTGGACCGGGCAAGACTTCGTCAGGCGAACCGTCTTTTTGCATCTCGTGAAAAGGAATTGAAAAAAGAAGACCTAATTACCTTGACTGAAGAGGATTTTCGTGCGAGCCGGGTTTTTCTTGATGGTAAGTTAGATGGTGACCCTGCTGATGGCATCATGAATGACATGAACTTTGATGAAAAATAATACGCTTTAAAAAAGAGAAAAACGCAAATGACACATAATGATATCCTCATTGCCCCTTCTATTCTTTCTGCTGATTTTGCTCGCCTTGGTGAAGAGGTGAAAGCCATTGATGAAGCTGGGTGTGACTGGGTGCATGTGGATGTGATGGATGGTCATTTTGTACCAAACTTAACGTTTGGTCCTTGTATTGTTGAAGCGATACGCTCTTACACAAAAAAGGTGATGGACGTGCATCTCATGATTGCGCCGGCTGATCCTTATTTGGAGGCGTTTGTTAAAGCTGGCTCTGATATTGTCACTGTTCATGCTGAAGCGGGCCCGCATCTTGATCGCTCGCTTCAGTATATTCGCTCACTTGGTGCGAAGGCTGGGGTTTCACTTAACCCGTCTACACCTGAGAGCGTGATTGAATATGTGCTTGATAAGGTTGACCTTATTTTGGTGATGACGGTGAACCCTGGTTTCGGTGGGCAGAGCTTTATTGAAAGCCAATGTCAGAAGATCAGGAACATCCGCAAGATGATTGGTGATCGACCTATTCATTTAGAGGTGGATGGTGGCGTTAATCCTTCAACCGTGCATATGGTTGCTGAAGCTGGTGCGAATGCATTAGTGGCGGGCTCTGGTGTGTTTAGTGGCGGAAAATACAAAGAAAATATTGAAGCTATCCGTGCAGGAGCACTGGCTGCCAGATCTGCTTAGATAGAGCGAATATTTAGAGCACTTGTAATTTGAAAATGGCTCACCTTTTGGAGCCTGTATTAAAGGTTTGCACTTGCGGACCTAATGGTACTTCATGGGGAAAGTAACAATCTATGAGTGAAAAAAAATCTCAAAAAGAATGGCCGAAGGCTGTGATTATGGATCTTGACGGGACATTGATTGATAGTGCCCCTGATATTGCCAACGCTTTAAACAACGCTTTTAAGGATGCTGGCTTAGAGCCTTTCACCTTGGATGAAGTGCGCTTTATGATTGGCGGTGGTGTGCCCAAATTGGTTGAACGTGCCTTTAATGCGCGGAACATGCCGCATGATGAAAAAGAGCAAGAGATCATCGAAGGTGTTTTGAAACATTACACGGCAAACCCTGTTGCTACCACTAAGATTTATGATGGTGTGGAGCATGTGCTCTCTACTTTGCGGATGCGTGGATTGAAGGTGGGCTTGTGTACGAATAAGCCGCAAAATATCACTGAAGTTGCGCTCGATCAGTTGAATATGACGTCTTATTTTGATGCGATTGTTGGTGGCACGGCTGAGACAAAGCGTAAGCCTGATCCTGAAACTTTGCAGATTTGTGCTGACAAGTTGGGCATCGACGTTGATGACTGTTTGCTTGTTGGGGATAGCGGCGCTGATCGCGGGGCGGCTGAAGCATTGGGGATGACCGTTTTTCTTGTTGAGTATGGGTATTATAAAAAACCTGTTGCAACGCTTTCTCCTGATGGCGTTTTAGAGACGATGCCTGATTTGCTCAAAATTCTCTTTCCATTAGAGAGTTTCGTTCAATGATGAATTTATTGAAACTCTCTAATGTTTTTAGCATGCGTTCCTGTTTCCTAAAACTGGTATCCACTTTTAGGCGGAACGCAATAGACGAAATAGTGAGAGGTTAAGGTGATGCTTGAAGCTTTACTTTTTGATGTAGATGGGACGTTGGCAGAAACTGAAGAGGTTCATAGACTTGCTTTTAACGAAGCGTTTGCTCAGGCTGGTCTTGATTGGGAGTGGGGGCAAGAGCTTTATTATGAACTCCTGAGCGTAACGGGTGGTAAAGAGCGTATTCTTTATCATGTTGAGCGGTGCGGATTAGAGAAAGCTTTTTTCACGAAAGATTATATTGCGAACCTTCATGCTAAAAAAACAGAGAACTATGTAGCGATGATGGACGAAGGGCGGGTTGAACTTCGCCCTGGCATTCGTCAGCTTTTAGAAGATGCGCGCGCAAGCGGCATTCGCTTGGCGGTTACGACGACAACTAGTCATGTGAATGTGGAGCGTTTGCTCAAAGCGACAATTGGGCCGCAAGCGCTGTCTTGGTTTGAGGTTTATGCAACTGGTGACAAGGTGCCACGAAAAAAACCTGATCCAGCGATTTATCAGCTTGCATTGGATGAGCTAAAGTTACCAGCGTCTTCTTGTTTGGCTATTGAGGATGCGGCGCAAGGTATGGCGTCATCTTTAGGGGCGGGAGTTGCGACGATTATAACAGAGAGTTCTTATTCTGCAGGGCAAGACTTTATTGGAGCGCTCAAAGTTTATGGGCTGAATGATGGGCCCCCAACATTCAGTGAGCTGCAAGACTTATTTAAGCAACTTGCTTAAATTCGATTGAAACCAATTCAAAAGGAGCCATTTTGGGCTCCTTTTTTCTTTTTCTTCTCATTTGCAGGCTTTCAAAGGGGTTCATTGGGCGTTTTATTCACATTTCTTCACATTGCAGAGAGAGTGGCCTAATCTTCTTGCTTCGCCTATTGGACCTATGCTTTGTTGATTTAAAGGCTTAGTTATCTTATGACCTCTTATGCTTTTATTTTCTCGTGATTTCAAAAGGCGAGAATTTTTTATGAACTTAATGGTTTGAATTTTGAATTTTATCAATAAAAATAACATCTTAGTTCGTTTTTTTGACCGCGATATTGTGCGTGTATTCGCGGTTTTGACTGTTATTGTCAGTGCTCAACTTTTCGTATTGCCTATTCTTGAGGTGCACTCAGTAGAAAGCGCTAAAAAAACAGATAAAAAGCCCACTTCTAAGCTGGTTGAATATGAAATTTTTAATCTCATTCAATCGAAATCGATCCCTAAATCTTTAACGGGTGTGAAGGGCTCGCCGAAAAGAGGTGAAGCTTTGATGATTGACCCTCAAAAGGGGAATTGTCTGCAATGTCATGCGCTTGATTTTTTTCATGAAAAGGCGAAAAAAAATCCGAATGTGTATGGTGGGATGGGTGAAATTGGCCCGACATTAGATGGTGTTGCTACGCGTTATAAGGAAAGTCAGTTGCGGCTCATCTTGGTGAATGCGAAGTTGGTTTTCCCTGAGACGATCATGCCAGCTTATTATCGCGTTGAAGGATTAACTCGTGTTGGTGAGGCTTATAAAGGTGAGCCTATTATGACGGCTCAGGAAATCGAAGATATTTTGAGCTTTTTGGTTCAATTGAAGTAGGGTGCCGCTGTTGTTTTTTAATTTTACAGATAATAGATCCGACATCAATAACGTCTTTCATTGGATTGCACCTTATCGGTTGTTTGGTGCTCTTCTTACTTTTCTTTGTGGGGTGACACTCTCTTTTGAACCTGCATTGGCTGGGAATGGGCGCGATAAATCGATTGTGCCTCGAGATAAGAGTAATCCCCTTTCAAATGTTTGGTCAGGATATTATTATTCATCGAAAGAGTTACAGGCTCTGCAAATGAATGGGCTAGAAAACCCAGGTTTGAAATCTGTGAAAGAAGGGGCTGCTCTTTGGACAAAAGCTGTGGGACCGAAGAATAAGTCTTGTGCAAAGTGTCATGGCAAAGCGCCTCTTTCTATGGGCGAGGCTGGGGCACGATATCCTGTTTATCATGCTCCGTTGAAGAGAATGATCAATTTAGAGCAGCGCATCAATTTATGTCGCACTGATTTTCAAGAAGCTAAAAGATTAGATTATGAGAGTGATGAGTTGCTCGCACTTTCAGCTTTTGTTCGTGCTCAAGCTAAATTTAGGCCGGTTCGGGTGAAAGTTGATGGCTTTGCGCGTGAGTTTTTTGAAAAAGGGAAAGCCTTTTATTATCAACGGCGCGGGCAGCTTGATATGTCTTGTGCTAGTTGTCATGAGACGAATTATGGTAAGCAGCTGCGCTCTACGCTTTTGAGCCAGGGACAAGCAAACGGGTTTCCGGCATATCGTGTTGCTTGGCAAAAATTAGGCTCGCTCCATCGGCGGTTTCAGGGGTGTAATAAACTTGTTCGTGCGAAGCCTTATGCTTTGGGGGCGGAGAATTATGTTAATTTGGAACTTTATTTGAACTGGCGTGGTAACGGCCTTGAGGTTGAAACACCGGCTGTTCGGGATTAAGGCCTATTATTAAAATTGGTATAGGTAGAACCTAGACGTTTTGAGCCCGAGATGTATAGACGAAAAGTTGGGTTGTTGATTTCTTTAATTGGGTTTAGACCCTATTTTATTATTAGAAGGTCTTTTGGGACCTTTCTTTAGGAGCATTTAATGGCTGATGTTATTTTATATTTTTCTATTGGTTTGGCAGGGTTGATTAGTTTTCTCTCGCCTTGTGTGCTGCCCTTGGTGCCTCCTTATCTTTGTTATTTGGGTGGGGTTACATTTGATGAGCTCTCTAACTCTGAAGAAAGTATAAGCCCGGCGACCCATGGGCGCATTATTTTATCAGCCATGTTTTTTGTGCTTGGGTTTACGACGATTTTTGTGGCTTTAGGTGCTGGAGCTTCTGCGTTTGGGCAGTTGTTGCATGGTCATAAAATATTACTGACCCAGATTGCAGGCGGTATTATCATATTGTTTGGCCTGCATTTTTTAGGCATTTTGCGTATAAGTATGCTTTATAATGATACGCGTTATCAGAGCAATGCGACGAGTGTGAGTGTGATTGGGGCGTATGTTATGGGTTTGGCCTTTGCTTTTGGTTGGACCCCTTGTATTGGGCCGATTTTATCGCCGGTGATGTCTGTTGCAGCTGATAGCGGTCAAATCGGGCGCGGGGTTTCTATGTTGCTTGCCTATTCACTTGGTCTTGGCATTCCTTTTATGTTGGCGGCTATTGCTGTGCGGCCGTTTTTAAGTTTCTTGAAAAAGTTCCAGCGCCATTTAGGCACGATCGAAAAGGTTATGGGGCTGATGCTCATTTTTGTTGGCTTTCTATTTATTAACTCAACGCTTGATTGGTGGGGCAGCTGGATCTCTTTAAACGGGTTATCCACCTGGCTTTTGGAGAATTTTGAAAGTTTGCAATCAATTGAAAAATTATTGGTGCCTGAAGATTTGCCTGACCAGATTTTAAAGCAATAGGTTTAAGGCGCTATGGAACAGGCAAAACCTCCTTTTGTTGCTTTAACGATTGCAGGCTCGGATAGTTCTGGTGGAGCTGGAATTCAGGCTGATTTGAAAAGTTTTGCTGCGCACAATGTATATGGAACTTCTGTTATTACGGCTGTTACGTCGCAAAATACTGTCGCGGTCACGGATATTCATAACATTCCTTTAAATATGCTAGAGGCTCAGTTAGAGGCTGTATTATCTGATTTTCCGGTACGTGCGGTTAAAATTGGTATGATTAGCTCAGAGGAAATCGCGGCTTTGGTTGCGCGTATTCTTTCTCAATCAGATGTCGAGTTTGTGGTTGTTGATACACCGCTGCTTTCTGGTAGGGGGGATGCGCTGGGCGGTGAGGGTGTTGTTTCGGCTCTGAAAGAGCATTTGTTTCCTTTAGCGACAATTATTACTCCGAATTTGCATGAAGCGGCAGAAATTTTGGATGAGCCTCTTTTGCAATGGGATGGAGCCTCTTTAGAAGACATGCAGGACAAGCTTGAAGAGCAAGCCAAACGTTTACTTGGTTTTGGCTCAAAAGGAGTTTTGCTTAAAGGGGGACATCTTTTTGATAAGGTGAGCCTGATAAAAGATACAGACCTTAATAATCGACAAGTGATCGATGTCTATTGTGAGACAGATCACTCTTGCGTTTTTGTATCAGATTGGGTTGATTGCCCGCATAATCATGGGACGGGATGTGCTCTTTCAAGCGCTCTTGCGGCTAATCTCATTTATGGTAAAGAGAGTGGACATTCTCTTGAATGGGCTGTAGAACAGGCCAGAAATTGGCTGAATAGGTGTCTTAGAGCCTCTCAGTACATGAAATTAGGCGAAGGTCCAGGCCCCTTAAATATTGTGCCCGTTCATAATATTGATCTATAAGGGAGCAAGATTGCACAGAATTAACTTTACAGATGGGGCTGTGTAAACCATAAATCGTGCAAATTGATGCAAATTCTAGTTTACCCGCTATTAAAAGCTACGCTTAAGCTTGTTTTAGCGAAGATAAAAGATTTGGCGCGATTCCTGCTTATTTAAACGAAATGGTAAAGTTTAAAAGGGTACAAGTCGCGGATTGTTTATGGACAATTGATATGACATTTTTATCTATATCAATTTATTAACATAGTTCAATTGTTTAGTAGTGTTTTGATAATTTGGCTCAATTGACTCAAGTTTTATGATTTTGTGGGGGTGGATGATACAGATGTTCATTTATCTTTCCTTTCAAATTAGAGACATATTGAGATCAATTCGTATTTAAGAGTATTGAGTGGACGAATGAAGTCACTTGGATTTGGGTTTGAAAAATTAGGTTTATTACCACTGCGATCGCCAATTTTGGCTTTGGTTGCTCTGGTTGCATTTTCTGCCTTTTGTGCTGTTGGCATAGTAAAATTAGAAACTGATGATGCTTTGAGTGACTTGTTTCGCTCTAAATCAGCTGTTTTTGCTGATTATAAAGTCATGAGTGATTTGTTTCCATCGAGTGAACGTGATGTTCTGGTGATGATTGAAGGCAAAGACCTTTTAAGCCCGAAGGGCTTGGAATCAATTCGCAATGTGCATCAGGAACTTGAGTTTGTTGATAGTGTTGATGGTGCACTTTCAATGTTTTCTATGCGTGGGCCGCCAAATAAAGATGGCTATGCGCCGCCAATTATCCCACATGATATTCCTCAAGATCCTGAAACTTTCTCTATTGTTGAGAAGGTGATCAAGGATCATCCGCTTGTCTATGGCAAGATGATGTCTAAGCCTGATAAAACGGGCACTCAGATTGCGCTTGTTGTTCTCTCAATTAAAAATGAGATTAGATCTAGTAAAGATATGTCTGCTGCTATGACGGATGTCCGCCAAACAGCGGAGCAGGCTTTAGAAGATTTTCCCGGTTATAGCATTGAGGTTTCTGGTATTCCTGTGATGAGGCAGGAGATTAAATCTGCGATTAAGCGTGATCGTCTTATCTTTAATACGATTGGATTTATCGTTGGCTTTGCTATTAGTTTAGCGTTTTTCCGTCGTCCGACACTTGTGTTTATTGCCTCTGTTTGTCCGGCGCTTTCTGTTTTATGGTCGCTTGGTTTGCTGGGGCATATGGGTTTTCAGCTTAATACCTTTATTAATGTGATCCCGCCATTAGTTATGGTCATCGCGCTTTCGGATGCGATGCATATGGTTTATTCTATAAGGCGAAATATCACCAAGGGGCTTGATCGATTTGCCGCCACGAAAGAGGCCGTTTTAAATGTGGGGCCGGCTTGTGTTCTCACGTCGCTTACCACGTCTCTTGCTATGGCATCGCTTGCACTCACAGATAGTGGGCTTATTCGCCAATTTGGTTTAGCGGCAGCGCTCGCTACCTTGATGGCTTTTGCTGCAGTTATTATCGTTGTGCCCACGCTCACTTGTTTGTTGCTCCGCAATGAAGATAAATTTAGAGCGGAAGAAGAAAAGCACAATAAAGCTCTTAAGTGGATGGAAGAGTTTTCAGGTAAAATTTCTAACTTTATCAAGCCCCGCCATTTGGGAATGACGATTATTGGTATTTCACTTGCTGTGTTGTTTACGATTATGCATAGCCAGTTGAAGGCACAATATCGCCTTTCTGATCAGGTGCCGGTGGGTAAACAGTCTGTTGAAACATCCAGCCGGATTGACCAATTTTTAGAAGGTGCGACGCCTTTGCATATTCTCATTGAATGGCCGGCAGATAAATCCCTTCGAGACGATGTTCAGGTTTTGGATGCAATTGAAGAAGCGCATCGGATTATGGAAGAGCAAGCTGGTGTGGCCAATGTTTGGTCTGTTGCTGCGCTTCGTAGATGGCTTCGAGAAAATCAAGGTGAAGAGAGTGCAGAGCCAAAAGCCGTTGGTGAGTATTTAGATAAAATGCCGGTGCATTTGCTCCATCGTTTTGTGAATGAGAAAAGCAATGCAGCGATTATTACAGGGCGTGTACCTGATATTGACGCTAAAGATACGTTGCCGATTTTGCAGGGCATTGAAGATGAGCTTCATAAGAAGCTTCCTGAAGGCCACAATATGAATATTCGTGTTACAGGACTTTCATCAGTTTCTGCTATTCAAAGTTCATCAATGATTAATCAGCTTAATCGTGGTTTGGCGGCTGCAGTGATTATGGTGATCTTTTTAATAGGTATTGCGTTTCGCTCTCGAGAGGTGGCGCTTTTATCTATTGTGCCTAATCTATTGCCGATCGCAGCGGCTGGGGCCATGCTTTATGTTTATAATCTTGGCCTTGAATATGCGAGTGTGATTGGATTGACTGTGGCTTTTGGTTTGGCTGTTGATGATAGTATTCATTTCCTCAATCGGCTGCATTTAGAGAGAAGCAGAACCGAGAGCCAAAGTACGGCTGTATATAATACGCTTGTACATATTGGTCCTGTTTTGATGCTTACAACCATGGTTTTGGTCTGTGGTTTAGCCGTGACGATTTTGAGTGAACTGCCTTCTATGAGACAGTTTGGTAGTTTGGCTATGACAACTCTGATTGCAGCTGTTATTGCAGATTTGATTATTCTGCCAGCTATTATTCTTTCAACTTGTCGTGAGAAGCTTGCAAAACCTAAAGCTAACTCTTAGAATATCTTTTAATTTTAATGTTTTATGACTATGGGACACTTAATTAGTGCTGTGTATATGAAGAAAATTTCGACATCAATTTTTGGTCTTGTTTCAGCGTTTCTGCTTGTAACTGCTTTTACTTTTACAGGAAGTGTTGCTGCGAGTGCGAACCCTTTTAAAAAGGTTGCTGGTAGCTGGAGAAGTGCTGGTGCCACTGCTACGATTTCTGGTAATCGTGAAAGAATTAAATGCCGGGCTCGTTATAAAGTGCCAGGTAAAAAAGTTGGCTTTACTCTTAAATGTTCAGGCCCTGGTTATTTCATTAATGTGCGTGTTAGTGGACGGGTAAATGGTAAGAGCGTTTCTGGCCAGTGGAGTGAAAGTAAATATGCGAAAAGTGGTTCACTGAATGGTAGCGCCACTCGGAAATCTTCAAGCCTTTCTTTCTGGGGCGGCGGCGTTAGTGGGAATATGTATATTTCTTTTAAGAGCTCTCGTCGTCACACTATGGTGATTAATGCTGCAGGAAATAAGATCGTCATTCCATTGAGACGATGAGACCTGCATTTTCTGCACTCTAAATATGTCACACCGATTGGTAATTTTGTGACATTGGTGCAACAAAAATAACTCAAAAAGAGGCTGCTATTTTATAGCGGCCTTTTTTATTGAGATTAGATAAAGAATTAATATGGCTGTTTAAAATTTTGTAATTGCTCAGAAAAACCGCTTTATGATTTTGTGATTTTTTATGTTTCTTCTTCTTTAGAGCTTCATTTTCTACACAGCTTTGATGATTTTTCCAAGAAATAGCCTTCATGGCCAATTGCACAATTTGTCACGGTTGGTTAGAGTTTAGCTGCATTTGTGAAATGTAATGTTTTTGTAAGATTGCCTAGATGGTGTCTATGGGAGTTGGTATGGTGTTCCTTAACAGAAATATGGCTGATATCTTTTTTAGTCATAAGACGCGAACATTTTATCTTTCTCTTACGAATTTCTTTCCTTTCTTTTTATCTCTCATTACCAGCTTAAAAAATTTTGTAACTCAAATTTTTGTAACTTCAATGCAAGTTCATCGGGGGATGCTTGCGTTTTTGGATATGGTTTTTGATGAGATTATTGGCGTTAGTAAGAAGTTGAAATGGGGGGCGGATGGTCTTTAGGGATCTTTAAAAGATTATCCAGATAAATTTCTGCTTATAATTTGCTAACCCAAGAAAACCAGCCTGAATGGGGACTCAGGCTGGTTTTTTCTTGTTTAGGGCATAGAATAATGAAAAAAAGAATTTTGGAGTGAAAATTCTTATATTTTTTGTTGAGATTTTTTATTGAAATGTTCTGAACTGTGAAAAATAACAAAAGTGAATGATTTATTGTCATATTGGAAGCGTAATACATATTTTTGTCATAGAGCGTTTCACTCCAGTCGGATTGTGCTCTAGAGCATGATCAGTTCATATTGAATTCGTTGAATGCTCTAGATTTTTATTTTACGCACAATTTTTCCGATCCTCGTTTCACTCCGGTCGGATTGTGCTCTAGAACTTAAATTTGAATTTGAGACATCTTTACGTGATGTTTTTAAGGGAGTTACCCATCATGGCTGACTTTGAGAGAAAATACAGAACGCTTTTTGTTTCTGATCTACATTTGGGATTAGGGGCATGTCAGGCTGATTTGTTTCTGGATTTTTTTAAAACAGTTGAAGCTGATAAGATTTACTTGGTAGGTGATATTATTGATTTTTGGCGAATTCGGCGTCGTCCTCAATGGTATCAGTCTCATAATGACGTTATACAAAAATTGTTGCGAAGAGTTCGTAAAGGGACTGAAATGATTTATGTCCCAGGCAATCATGATGAGATTATGCGCGCTTATTGTAAAATGGAAATAGGTGGCATTAAGTTGAGACGTAATGATATTCATGAAACAGCTGATGGGCGCAAGGTTCTTGTTATTCATGGTGATGAATTTGATATCGTTGTTAAGCATGCAAAATGGTTAGCACTGCTTGGTGACTGGGCTTATAATTTTGCGCTTTGGGCGAATACACATTTTAATTGGGTGCGCCGAAAAGCGGGTTTGGAATATTGGTCGCTTTCAGCTTATTTGAAGCAGCGTGTTAAAAAGGCTGTTAATTTCATTGGTGAATTTGAAAATGCGTTGGTGACAGAAGCTGAAAACCGCGAGGTTGATGGTGTCATTTGCGGACATATCCACCAAGTTGCCATGAAACAAATCGGTGATGTTTTATACCTTAACACAGGTGATTGGGTTGAAAGTTGTACGGCCATTGGTGAAACCATGGATGGTAAATTCGAAGTTATCAGGTGGGTGAATGGTGAAGCACTTATTGAAACCGAAGATCAAAAGCTTGTTATGCCTAGCCCTATGAAAATCGAAGATGCGGCTTAAATGCGAATTTTAATTGCTACAGATGCGTGGGTTCCACAAGTTAATGGGGTTGTTCGAACTTATCAGCGGTTAGAAGAAGAATTGGTGTCGATGGGGCATGAGGTTTGTTTTGTTACCCCATCTGAATTCTATACGATGCCTTGTCCAACCTATCCTGAGATCAGACTATCTTTTGCGCGGCGTAAACAGGTTGCCCGTTTAATCAATGAATTTCAACCTGAGGCCATTCATATAGCGACTGAAGGTCCGATAGGATGGGCAGCTCGCCGGGTTTGTTTAAGCGAGGGGCGTCCCTTTACGACAGCTTATCACACTCGTTTTCCTGAATATGTTACGGAGCGTATGCCGATCCCTCTTTCTCTCATATATAAATTAGTTCGCACTTTTCATAATGCTGGAAATGGCATTATGGTGGCGACAAAAAGCTTGCAAAATGAGCTGCATTTGCGTGGGTTTAAACCGCTCTGCTCTTGGACACGTGGGGTCAATACAGAAATTTTCAAGCGCCGCGACGTTCGGTTGTTTGGCACGAGTAAAGTTGCGCTTTATGTGAGGCGGGTTGCTCCTGAGAAGAATTTGGATGCGTTTCTTGAGCTTGATATGGATCTAACCAAAGTTGTTGTTGGAGATGGTCCTTATTTAAAACAATTACAGCAAACTTATAAAGATGTTATTTTCACTGGAGCTAAAGAAGGTGAAGAGTTAGCCGAGTGTTATAGTTCAGCGGATGTTTTTGTATTTCCAAGTAAGACGGATACGTTTGGTATTGTTTTACTTGAGGCCATGGCGAGCGGTGTTCCTGTTGCAGCCTATCCCGTAACAGGGCCAATTGATGTGGTTGAGGAAGGTGTGACTGGGTGTTTAAGTGAGAGTTTACAAGAGGCAATCGCCGGTGCTTTGAAACTTGATCGCGAAATATGCCGTGCAAGAGCGCTTGAGTTTAGTTGGCAAAGATGTGCGGAACTATTTTTAGGAAATTTAAGCAAAGATCCAAGTTCATCAGAAGTGACTGAACCATCTCATCAAGCTGCTGGGTGATGAGATGGTTTTAAAGACTTGAATTATTCGTTTAACAAGACTTGTTCTTGCATTTCGGTCAGATTTTCAATGTCGGTTTCTTCAACATTGCCAAGTTCGGCTTGAGAGGTAATTGGAGCTTCTTCTATCACTTCTAGATCGACAGCTTGCATCATGTCTTCTGCTTCAGCTGAAGGTTCTGGGCTTTCGGATAGATCAGCAATTTCGATGTCGCCAAAATCCATTTCGCTTAGATCTGGTGTGTCTTCTGGAGATGAACTCCCTTCTGACATTGGATCCATTTCAGCCACTGGATTAATTTCTGGAACTTCTGCCATTACGGGGTTTTCTAAATCCATGATGTCTTCGCTGCTAGCTGATAAGTCTTGGTCAAATTCAGCGATATCTAAATCATCAAGATCTTGGCTTTCTTCCAGCAGGGGATTTACTTCTGCTATTGGAGCCTCATCAAATGCAGTTTCAGTAGGCGCTTCAAGGTCAATTTCTACCGCACTGCTTTCAAGAGCGACTTCATCTTGAGCAGGGGCGCTATCGGGCAGAATTTCTGTTGAGAGAGCAACCTCATCTTCTGATAGAAATTGGTTTTCGTCTGTTGAGACTTCTAAACCACTGTCTTCGACTAAAGCTTCTGTTTGCTCAAAGCTTGCTTCTGAAATTGCAGGCTCAGCTGTTCCTAGGGAAATTTCATCTATTGCACTGTCTGTCGTTGCAATGTCTATAGTTTCACTATTTCCATTTTCAATTGTTACGTCTTCAATTGAAGCATCGGGTGTGTCCATTTCAAATTGGACATCGTCTGTTAGTAGTTCAGATGTTTCTTGGACTTCGGGAGCCTCTTGTAACTCAGAAGTCTCTTCAATATTAATTTCATCGAAGCTCATAGCGTCGACATCTTCAGATGTGATTTCTTCACTATTCGGCACGGCTTCTGTTTGTTCGCCGATGGCATCGAAGGACATTTCATCGACCATGGTTTGGTCAGACGTTTCTTCTGACGCTTCAGGACTGCCGGTTAGCATGTCATCAATATTGTCTTGGCCTAGGCCATCTCCTTTGAGCGCTGGGCCATTTAAGAGATGACTGTCCGGACGTGTGTCCATATTTTCCTGGATGGGGCCTTTGGAGGCTGTTTCTCCTTGTAGATCCCAAATATCGATCATCGCATTGACGCGGTTTTCAATATAGACAAGAGCCTGGACAACTTTTGTTGTACGTTGGCCTGTGATGTCCTGGAAAGAACAGGCTGTATAGATATCTGTGGTTTTTTCGTCGATTTTGTCACAAGGTGTGTCAGAGGCGCCTTCTTCTCTTAAAGACCAGGCGGCTTCTTGAATTTCTTCAGCTGCTTCAAGAATTGTGTTTGTCGCCGTTTCCGTTGATTCAACGATGGCGCTTAATTCTTCTGTGGCCGTTAAGAGTTGGTTGTTTTGCTCATCTTCAGGTTTGATAGACGCAATTTCTTCGCGGGTTTTTGCGATCGCTTTTGACATCTCAATGATGCTCATGCGAATGGGGTCTATCTCTTGTTGAGCTGCAGGGGCTTCTTGCTTTTCACTTAAAGTGTTTTCAATTCGTTGAATGGCTGATAGAAGTTTTTGGGTATCTTCAGGGCGGTTTCTTTGGATATATTCTTCCAAAAACCAGCGGCCACGAGGATTTTGCAACAATGCATCTTCAATGAGTTTGTAATCTTCCTCACTGTTGACATTGGTTTCAGTTACTTCATTTTCTTGTGCTGAATTTTCGCTTACTTGTGTCATGTGATGCATATCATTCTATGAAAGTGTTTGCTGGTACTTTATGTGATTCGCAATTTGATTTACTCGTCAAAAATTTGACTTTACACCTATATCATTCACTGAAATCTCTAATAAATCGTTGAGCTCATGAAAAACACTGACTCTCAGACCCCTGATAGCGCTTTTCAACTTAAACTTTCTTTGTTTTACGTTATGCTCTTTTTGAGTGTAGGGTGTTATTTGCCGTATTTTTCACTTTGGCTCAAAGATAAAGGGCTCACTGGTGATCAAACAGGGGTCATTTTGGCCGCGCCGATGATTATTCGTATCATTTTTACGCCAATTGTGAGCGTTTGGGCCGATTATGAGGGTAATTATCGGAAAATATTGATAATTTTGGGCATTGGCTCGCTTATTAGTTTGTTAATCATGAGCCAAGTGAACGGCTTTTGGGCGCTTTTTATACTTGCTTCTCTTAATGCTGTTTTTGGCAGTTCACTTATCCCTTTAACGGAGACTTTGGCGGTTATTGGGGTAAAAATTAACCAAATCCGCTATGGACGAGCACGTTCTTGGGGGTCTGCTGCCTTTATTTTAGGGAGCCTCTCAGCTGGTGTTTTGGTTGATTTTTATGGGGCTCAGAGCGTTTTACCCTTTTTGATTTTCACGGCCGTTGGCATTGTTTGTGCCGCGTTTTATTTGCCCAAACCACAGGGAAAAGGGCGCCTTCGTGCCGCTGTTTCTGGGGGTAAAATATCATGGGGTGGGTTAGCCAAGTTAATACGTCATCCTCTCTTTTGGCTGTTTTTGATTGGTGCTGGCTTGGGGCAGGCTTGTCATGCATTTTACTATGGCTTTTCCTCTCGGCTCTGGCAGGATATTGGCTATTCTGGGTGGTTAATTGGTGTGCTTTGGACCATCGGTGTGCTGTCTGAGATTATCTTATTTGTTTATTTAGGAGATTGGTTGCGCCGCTTTAACCCGGTTTATTTGATTTTAGCAGGAGCCTTTGCAGCTCTTGTTCGTTGGGTGATCATGGGGTTAGAGCCTCAGCTTTGGATGGTTTTTGGTTTACAAATGCTGCATGCGTTCTCTTTTGGTTTGGCTCATTTGGGGGCGATGTACTTTATCGGGAAAGCTGTGCCAGATCATTTGGCGGCGACCGCGCAGGGGCTTTATGCGACCATGAGCGCGGGTGTATTTATGGGTGTTGCTGTGCTTATCTCAGGGCCGCTTTATGATGCGGTCGCATTTCAGGGGTATTTTATTATGGCTGCGATTGCAGGGTTGAGTGTGTTGGTTAGTCTTGCCCTCGCCTTTGTTTGGGATAGAGAGCTTATTATTGAAAAAGAGGTTGTTTGACTTTAGCCCCAGAGTGATCTGTCAGGTGGGGTTAGGATGCCGTTATGTTCTTTAAGGCCGTTCTCTCTGTCATTTAACAGCAAGAGCGGGCCGTCGAGGTCAACCCAATCGGCGCCTTTGGTGAGAACGAAGGCTGGGGCCATAGCGAGAGATGTGCCGACCATACAGCCAACCATGATTTTTAAATTGGCATTGCGGGCCGCCATCAAAGTGGCGAGGCCATGAGTGAGGCCGCCTGTTTTATCTGTTTTGATATTGATGGCCTGATATTTTTTGGCCACATCTTCAATATCATCAATGGTGTGGAAGCTTTCATCTGCGCAGAGCGGCACAGGTGATGTGAAGTTGTATAAAATATTATCCAGGTTCGTTGGTAGAGGTTGCTCAACCAATTCAATGCCGCACTCATAAGCGATATCGAGAAGGGGAAAGAGAGTTTGTGCTGTCCATCCTTCATTGGCGTCAACTACTAGGCGGTGCTGGGGAAGTGCCCTCCTAATGGCGCGCATGGTGGCGGCGTCTTTTTCATAACCACCACCTAATTTTAATTTCAATAGAGGGTGGTATTGGGCGCTTAGAGCTTTCTCTGCCATTTTCTCTGGGGCGTCTAGTGAGATTGTATAGCAGGATAAAACAGGTGTGAGCTCTCCCATATTCAGCATGACTGAGGGGGGCTGATTGTAATATTTGGCTTCTAAATCCCAAAGAGCTGCATCAACAGCATTTCTGGCGGCGCCAGCTGGCATGGCTTTTAGGAGTTGCATGCGGGTGATGCCTTCTTCAATAAGCTTAGAGGCAGCTTTGATTTGTTTCATGACCGATTTACAGGTTTCACCATACCGGCCATAAGGAACGGCTTCACCGCAGCCCTTTAAATCACCTTGGGTGATTTCAACATAGATGACCTCTGCATGAAGTTTTGCCCCGCGATAGATGCGAAAACTCCCATTAATTGGCCATTTTTGACGGGTAACCGTTAGAGTGCAGCGAGGCATACTTGTTTCGATCGTTTTGTTATTCGTTTGTTTTGCAATGTTATTCTCTAGAGTATTCCTCTTATAGGTGGAACGCTCTAGGATAATATAAATTCATGGATGTTGAGTAAAATAATCTTTCTCGGCTTTATTGAACAGGGTTTCTAGCTTTGTTCTGAACAGTTTGTTATGCAAGTATTGTGCGCATTTTATGGTGATGACACTTCCTTTGTCATGATTTAAGGTTTTAGCTTACCTTTTGCTCACT
>CAXIBI010000009.1:0-41555 GCA_964022305.1 uncultured Hyphomicrobiales bacterium
CTCTCTGATGATGTTTGGGTTGTTGCGCCTGCACAAGATAATAGCGGGGCGTCCCACTCTTTAACCTTACATGAGCCATTGCGTCACTCCCAACATGGAGAGCAAAAATTTTCCATACACGGCACACCAACCGATTGTGTGATTATGGGGGTTCGCAAATTTTTGGGTGATACACCACCTGACCTTGTCTTATCAGGCATTAATCATGGGCAAAATATTGCCGATGACGTGACTTATTCGGGCACGATTGCAGGGGCATTTGAAGGAGCTATATTGGGCATTCCTTCAATTGCACTTAGTTTGGCAACAGGTATTAAGACGCCAAATTCGGTTCATTGGGATACACCAAAAGAACATGCGGTATCGTTAATTACTCAACTGCTTGATGGGGGGATTGATGCTGATATCCCGCTTAATATTAACTTTCCTGATTGCGGTCCAAGTGATGTGAAGGGAAAGCTTATCACTGTTCAAGGCAAACGTGATCCGGGGCTCCTTCGTATCGATACACGGCAGGATCCGCGTGGGCGGGATTATTTCTGGTTTGATTTTGAGCGTCGGCTTTCAAAACCAGCTAAAGGAACGGATCTTTGGGCGGTTTATAATGATTATATCTCGATCACACCGCTGCATCTTAACATGACACATCATGAGAGCTGTCATGCGCTTGCGCAAAAATTCAATGATATCTGAAGCTTAGGCAGCTCTGTTGTTTAATTGTCTCTTTGCCGCTTTTAGATCACATTCATAAGTAAAACTTTGATTTGATGCATTTTATAAGCGCTTGTTTGGGGTTGCGCTTTAAGATTGCTGTGATTGTGCAAATTTTCCTTAAATTTCAGTTTTTAGAAGATTTGTTGGTGGGCGTGCCTGTTTGATCCTTTTATCGTTCAAATGGCTTCAATTGCTGGATACTGCATCATTGTTGGTTTGTTAGGCCGTGACGTTAATGGAATCTTAACCATAACTATTGAGGTTAATAGCTCAAATTGTACCTATTAAGGTTTTGTTAATCTTCTCTAGGCTTAAATTAACTCTGTTAGAGTGGGCAGTTCCACTCTCAATTAGTATGCGTGATAGAGGCCTGTTGTGAGTAGTGTAACGCGTTTGAGTTTGATTGTGGCTTTATGTGTGGGATTGCCTGCATGTAGTTCAAATATGACCCGTTTTGATCCGCCAAGCATGGGGATGAATAAAGACGGGATTTCTGAAGATACACCGATTAGTGGAAGACGCGATGGGCGTGATCAATATTCTGATCGCTCTTATGCTCAACCGGATTATCGCCAATCTCAAATAACAAGGGATTTTAAACGTTCAGATTATCAACAATCTGGCGATCGGTATTCTTATAATCGCAACAACTCTCAGAATAATTATAAAACTGATTATCAGCGCCAGCAATATACGCAAAAGCAATATGCGGATAATCAATATTCTCAAGATCGGTATAGCCAAAATCGGTTTAATAACTCGCGTGATGGATATCAGCCAAGGAAGATCACCAAAGATTATTCTGACAGAGATGTGTACGACACTAAGAGCACGCCGGAAGCCCGTGAGCTTTATGATAATCGCTTTCAGCGCCGCGATCAGAATAACCAATATGGTCAGAATGATCGGGATAGTGTGCAGCGTGAAAAGCTTCCAGATATTGAGCAGCGCAAGGTAACGACATATCGTTATGTGCCGCAAAATGCGCGAAAAGAAGAGAGCTATCAGCAGCCACAACGTCAACAGGCTCAACGTCAGGTCACACGCTCAAAAGAGACATTTGAGCACCGCGTTCAACAAGGTGATACGCTCTATAACATCTCAAAGCGTTATAACGTGACGACAGATGAAATTCGCCGTGAGAATAATATTGATGGTTCTGGCATCAAACTTGGTCAGCGTTTGAAAATTCCGGGCGTGAAAAATGATCGTGTTTCACAACGGTCAAGTGATAATACGAATGTTGTAGCAAGCCTTAAGCCGGGTGATAGTTACCGGGTGAAGAAAGGTGATACGATTTATAGTATTGCGCGCCGTTCTAATGTTAGCCCTCAGGACTTGGCTGATGCAAACGGTCTTGATGATGTGAGCCAAGTGAAGCTTGGCCAAGAGCTTGTTATTCCGGGGAAGGCGAAGCGTAAGGCTCCGGTTCGAGTTGCCTCGATTGACAGGAAAGCAGGGCTTTCTAATTTGGATAAAAAGTCAGCCAAAGCGCCGATCCCAAAACGAAAACCTGAAGTTTCTAAAAACAAAATTAAATCTGTCGATACGGGAGTTAGTAAAAAACTTACCGGATCGCAGCGGTTTATGTGGCCAGTTGGCGGACGCATTGTTTCTAAATTTGGTCGCCAGAAAAGCGGGACGATCAATGATGGTGTGAACCTTTCTGTGCCTGTTGGTACGAAAGTGAAAGCAACTGAAGGCGGCGTTGTGGCATATGCTGGCAATGAGCTTAAAGGCTATGGCAATTTGGTTTTGGTGCGCCACAAGAATAATTGGGTAAGTGCTTATGCTCACAATAGCAAATTACTTGTGAAGCGCGGTGACAAGGTTTCTCGCGGTCAGGTGATTGCGAAATCTGGTAAGTCTGGCACAGTGAACCAGCCGCAATTGCATTTTGAACTTCGCAAAGGGTCGAAGCCGGTTAATCCAATGAAATATTTGGCGATGAGGTAAGGGAATTATACTCATCTTAATTGACTAGCTTTGATTGTAATGACTTTTTGTTTTGGGTGCCCTGTGGGCACCCTTTTTTATTTAAATAAAGAATGAACCAAACATCGTCTTTTCTCGACCAATAGAAGTAATGTTATTGAAAAGGAAAAAACGATGAATAAGAATTTTGTTGTTCTCTTAGTTTTGGCGATTGCGTTGCCAGTGCCTGCATTGGCAGGAACTCAGATAAATAAACATGGCAATCAACTACATTCTGTGGAGAAACTTAAGACTGTTTCTTCAACCAATAGCGCTCGAAAAAGTAAGCGTCAAAAGTGCTTGGATATGATGCTGCCGCAAGATGGTGTTGACTGTTTGAAGAAACTGAAAGCTAAGAAGAAGTAGATGGTCTCTTAAGATGTTAGTTTCTCTATAGTTCTAGTCGCGGATAGGAATATCTCGGCCCATTGTGTAAAATTCGTTGTTCGGCCGCATGGAGGTGAAATTAGCCATGCGGTTGCTTAGGCCGAAAAATGCGGTGATGCCAGCGATGTCCCAAATGTCATCATCTGTGAAGCCATGTTCTTTCAAAGTTTTAAAATCTTGATCACAGATATCGCCTGCCTGGTTAGAGACCTTCATGGCGAAATCGAGCATGGCACTTTGTCTTGGTGTGATGTTTGCTTTTTTATAGTTGGTTGCGACTTGATCAGCGACTAATGGATCTTTTGCTCTGATGCGCAGTACTGCCCCATGAGCGACGACGCAATAAAGGCACTGGTTTTCATTTGATGTTGTAACAATGATCATTTCTTTGTCAGCTTGGCTCAGCCCGCTTTCGCGTTCCATCAAGGCATCATGATAAGCAAAGAAGGCGCGGCATTCTTCTGGTCTGTATGCAAGTGTGAGGAAGACATTTGGAATAAAGCCAGCTTTTTCCTGCACGTCTAAGACCTTTTGTTTTAGATCCTCTGGCAGGTCATTTATGTCTGGTATGGGATAGCGACTAATTGGTTTCTTGCTCATCTTATATTCCTCAGCGCTTAGAATTTTTAGCTCCAATGGTCAGGGGCATTAATTTTGTGCTTTGCTCAAGGAATTATACGCTAGATTTTTTATAAGCTGAACTATTTATGAAATCAGTTAAGCCCTGCGCTCCGTATGGGTAAAGGTTTGAAGATGGTTAATTTGAATGTTTTCTTAAGTGGACATTATTGCAGGTTCTGCTGTTAGAGAATTTTGACCACGTTCTGGGTTAACTTCAACATCGTGGTTTAATAATTTGCCCAGTTGATCAGCACCGCCAATATATGAACCATTTAGCCATATTTGCGGTACTGTGATTGGGGTTTTTGGTCCGACGATTGGTTTAACTCTACTGATCATCTCATATAAAGCACGCGGGTTTTTTACGACATCATGATAATTGAATTCAATATTTGCATCTTTTAAATACCCTTTTGCCCTTACGCAATGGGGGCATGTTTCTTTGCCGAAAAGATGGTTGCCTTTGATTTCGGTTAATTTTACATGTTCTTCAATAACGGCTTCGGTTAATATGCCGCGATTTAGTGCATGTCCTTGACTAACAATCTTATCACCAACAATGACAATTGGAGCATGCCACCCCCCTTTCATTAATGGTTTCCACCACTCAGACAACCATTCACGGATAATAAAATTAACTGGAATGCCTTTTAGTTCAGTTTCTAATGTGTCTTTTATTACATCTACTGTTAAAGCACATTCGCCACATGGAATTTTAACTTTAAAAGGCCCCCAAGAGCCAGCCCAACGATAAAGAATAAGTTCAACAGCCTTTTGTTCCATGATGTTTTTCCTCTGTTTGACTTGAGTAAAATAAACATACATTAGAAACGTCTTTGACTGTGATTACATCTTTTCACTTCATTGTGATAAGTCACCAGGCCTTAAATTGTGATTTTTTCCGCCCTGGCCATTCTATCAATTCTCCAGCCATTTGCCAAAAATGTAAGCGATGCCCCCCAATATAATGAACAGCAGAATAATTCCGTTACGGATATTTTTCTGACGACGAATGTCTCTTAGAAGGAAAGCTTCTCCTGCAGCAATTTCTCTCTCTTTTAGTATGTCGTCATCAGGGTGTTTATATGTTTTACCTGACAATTCATATGTTTCGTATTCGTCTCCACGAACTCGTGCGTTGAGTTGCTGGGCAAGCTCAACCATTTTAAAAATTGTTTCATCATCGGGGTTTTCTGTCCATATCATTCCATCGGCATATCCTGCAATGAATGTTGAATTACCAGGGAAAGTCAGTGTGGGGATTGATTGTGTTTCATCTAGTTTGAAGCCGAGATTAGAGATGCTCGGTTTCTGTAGTTCATCCAGTTGGATAGGGTCATAATTACCATTTTTGGTTCGGAGTATGTTTATATGGTAACTCATACTTAAATGTCCTTATCAATAGAGATGTTATTTTAAGCTTCTTAATACTGTTTTTTATTTTGTTTCACCCATTAAATGCTCAATAAACTGTCTGGCGACGCGGCCGGAGCGGTTGCCACGTTCGATTGTCCAGAGGTGAGCTTTTTTGAGCAGTTCATCTTCTTTAATACCGAGACCTAAATCTTTGGCGTAGGTTTTTACGATTTCAAAATAGTTATCTTGGTCGCAATTATAAAAGCCGAGCCATAAGCCGAAGCGATCTGAGAGGGAAATTTTCTCGTTCGAGATGTCGTTATTGTGGATGTAGTCTTTTTGGTCATACTCGCTTTGGTCTCTTGCCATGAGGTGACGTTGATTAGACGTTGCGTAAAAGATGACGTTGGAGGGTCTTCCGGAGATGCCACCCTCGAGCATGGCTTTAAGGGATTTATAAGACGCGTCATTGGGCTCAAATGAGAGATCATCGCAGAAAAGAATAAATTGTGCGTCTTGGTTTTTAAGCTGTCTTAGACACTCGCCTAAGGTTTTGATGTCTTCTCTTAAGATTTCGATGAGAATAAGGGGACGGTCTAGCTTTATTTTTGAGAGTTCTAGGTGAACTGCTTTAATAAGAGAGCTTTTGCCCATGCCTCGTGCTCCCCAAAGTAGGACGTTATTGGCAGGCAAGCCTTTTGCGAAGCTTTTTGTGTTGCTTAAGAGCTTGTCTTTTTGGTTATCAATGCCGATTAACAACTTTAATTCGACAGCGTTAATGTTTCTCACCGGTGTGAAAGAGTGGCTTTCTCCCTCCCATAGGTAGCCTAAAAGTGCTTCTTTACTCGCATTATGTAAAAATTGCGGTGTGGGGGCTGGTTTGGGGCATAATCGCTCTAGGGCATCAGCTATACGGGCGAGTTCTTTTGCTAAATTGGGTGTATTTGTCATAGGTTTTGCTTTTCTTGATGGCAAATTCTCTGTTTCTAAGCGGTCTTGTTCATATTAATGAGTGATTTTTCGAGATTTTTCATTTATTTCGCAGTATAGAACTCTAGGCTTCTCTTGCAATGGAAGCTCAAGAGGTTATATTCATTTTTTGCTGGCTGGAGGCTTCCTTTTAAAGGCTCTTCACCTACGCTCTTGTTTGAATGTTGATAAAAAAGGGAATTGAATTTTATGCTTATTACACCTGCATTTGCACAGGCTTCCACCAGTGGGGGAGGTGCAGGCGATATTTTAGGAACAGTGATGCTGTTTTTACCGCTCATTGCTATTTGGTATTTCCTTATTATCAGGCCTCAACAAACTCAAATGAAGAAACACCGCGAGATGATTGATAGCTTGCGCCGGGGAGATAATATTGTCACCAATGGTGGCTTGATCGGCAAAATCACTAAATTAGTGGGTGATGATGAGCTGCAGGTTGAAATTGCAGATGGTGTGCGTGTAAGAGTTGCGCGCGGCTCGGTTGCCAAGCTTCGAGAGAAGACTGAACCAGTTAACGAAAAATAATGATAAATAGTATGGCACAAGCTTTTTTGAGTTTGTGCCTTTTAGGTGTGAAAGGCATTTTCCATGCTGCATTTCTCTAAATGGAAAACATTTATAATTTGGGGCTTTGCCCTTTTGGGGGTGCTTTGTGCAGCTCCGAACCTTATTCCGGAAAAAGATTTAGGTAACTATCCGCAATTTGTACAGAATTTGAGATTGAATCTTGGTTTGGACTTGCGTGGTGGCTCGCACTTGCTTTTGAAAATGGACAAAGACGTTCTGATCGAAAAGCAAATTAAAAGCTTGCGCGGGAATGTTCGCACAGCTCTAAGAGGCAAGCGAACTGGTTCAACTCGTACAGGCGCTATCCGTTATCGTGATTTAAGCGCGAAAAAAGATCGTGTTGAATTTAAACCTGCTAACCCGGAAGATTTGGAAAAAGCTTACCAGGCTGTTCGCACGCTTATTCAACCACTGCCAAGTACATCGTTTGGCACGACGCCTGGAAATAATATTGACGTTGAAAAAACAGAAGATGGTCGCATTGTGGTGAAGCCGACTGAGCCAGCGATTACACAGCGGATTTCAGCATCGATCGATAGTGCGATTGAAGTTGTTCGCCGCCGGGTTGACGCGCTCGGTACGACTGAGCCTTCTATCCAACGCCAGGGTGAAGACCGGATCTTGTTACAAGTGCCTGGTTTTGATGATCCTGAAAAATTGAAGGCTGTTGTGAAACAAGCCGCTGTGCTCTCTTTCCATTTGGTTGTACGCCCTGTTTCTGGAACGGAAGCGACGGATGGACTAACTGAACCGGGGACAACCATCTACCCATCAAAAGATCAATATTCAACTCATTATCTATTAGAAGATGAGGCTTTGATCACGGGTGCTGATTTGGCGAATGCTCGCCAGGAAATTAGCCCGCAAACCAGCCGGCCTGTTGTGTCGTTTCGTTTGAATTCACGTGGTGCTGTGCGCTTTGGTGATGTGACGGCTGCTAATGTTGGCCGCCCGTTTGCGATTGTGCTTGATGGTGAGGTGATTTCAGCGCCGACCATTCAGGAAGCGATCACGGGTGGTTCTGGTCAGATTTCAGGTAACTTTACGGTTTCAACTGCTGACGACCTTGCGATCTTGCTGCGCTCTGGTTCACTTGAAGCGCCGCTTGCTATTTTAGAAGAACGCACTGTTAATGCGAGCCTAGGTGAAGACTCAATTGCGGCTGGTAAGCTTGCTGCGATGATTGGTCTTATCGGTGTTGTCGCCTTTATCTTGCTGGCCTATGGCACGTTTGGTGTTTATGCAAACATTGCCCTGTTGATTAACATTGCGATGATTGTTGGGGCGCTTTCGCTCTTGCAAGCGACACTAACACTGCCTGGTATTGCGGGTATTGTTCTTACCATGGGTATGGCGGTTGACGCGAATGTGCTTATTTTTGAGCGGATCCGTGAAGAACTCCGAGCTGGTAAAACAGCGATTAGTGCGATTGAATCTGGTTATTCTCGTGCGCTTTCAACCATTTTGGATGCGAATATCACCACCTTCTTGGCGGCGATTATTCTCTTCTGGCTTGGCTCAGGCCCAGTAAGTGGTTTTGCTGTGACATTGTCCATTGGTATTTTCACATCTGTGTTTACCGCTTTTGTCTTAACACGCTGGTTGGTTGCTTGGTGGTTACGTTCCAAGAAATCTAAATCAGTTGAAATGCCAATATAGAGAGGGAGTAAGACTTATGTTTAAAGGTGTTGATTTTATCCCTCGTGGAACAAAAATCCCATTTATTTCAATGCGAATGATCGCGTTTATTTTTTCAGCGATTGCTATGGTGGCTTCGATTGCCTTGTTCTCAACTAAGGGCTTGAATTACGGTATCGATTTTGTTGGTGGTACCTCTATTGAAGTTCGTCACAAGGAGGGCCCAGCTGACATTAGTGATATTCGCTCAAAGGTTGGTGCTTTGAACTTTGGTGATGTCCAGATACAGCAATTTAATGATCCACGTGATGTGCTTGTGCGGATTGAGCTGCAATCGGGTGGCGAAGAAGCCAACCAAAAAGCGCTTGAGAAAATTAAAGGTGCACTTGGTGACAAGTTTGAGTTTCGTAACACTGAAGTGGTTGGACCAACGGTCTCTGGTGAGTTAACACGAGCTGGTATGATTGCTGTGTTTACTGCGATTATCGTTGTGCTCATCTATATCTGGCTCCGTTTTGAGTGGCAATTCTCACTCGGTGCGGTTATCGCGCTTGTGCATGATATTGTTCTTACAATCGGGATTTTCTCGCTGTTACAACTTGAGTTTACGCTTTCTATTATCGCGGCATTGCTGACGATTGTGGGTTACTCGCTCAACGATACGGTTGTTGTTTATGATCGTGTGCGTGAGAATTTGCGTAAATTTAAGAAGATGCCATTGGCTGAGTTACTTGATGTTTCAATTAATGAAACTCTCTCACGGACGATCCTTACATCTGTGACCACTTTGATTGCTTTGCTTTCACTATTCTTCCTTGGTGGTGAAGTGATCCGCGGTTTTGTGTTTGCGATGATTTGGGGTGTGATTGTGGGTACTTACTCATCGATCTTTATTGCGTCTCCAGTTCTGTTGTTGCTTGGTGTTAAGCGTGACTGGAGCGGGCTTGGCGGGGCTAAATATAAAGAGCCTGGTAAAGCGTAATTTGGTATTTAAAATGTTGATTACAAAAGGCGCTGACTTTTCAGCGCCTTTTTTATGATTAGATTTAGGTGCTTGATTGAACTGAGCCTTTTCGATTGTCTTTGAAGGTTTTACGAGTTGAATATAAATGACAAAATATGATGCATATTATCCAGAGCCCCTTGAGCTTGAGGCTTATGGAGATGGGGGCTTTCGCTTTGGGGAGATGAGCCATAAGGGATCTTTGCTTATATTGCAAAGTGGTATTTATGGTTGGGATGTGAGTTCATTTGATGAGCTTCAGCCCTCTCATTTTGAAAAGATCTTTTTAGAAAAACAGTCCCATGAGTTTTTAATTTTGGGAACCGGGGCCGTTCAGAAGTTTCCGAGTAAAGAGTTAAAGAGAGCATTCCAAGAAGAAGATCTTTGGCTTGAGGTGATGGACACAGGCGCTGCTGCTCGTACCTATAATGTGCTCATTAATGAAGGCCGTAAGGTTGCAGCGGCTTTCATAGCTGTTGATTAGGCTATTTCTTTATCCATTTAAAAAGGTTGTTTGATCAAAGTGTTTCTTCAAAACGAAAAAACTGATGAATTAGAGGCGATTTTGGCTCGCTTAAAGGCTAAGAATTATGCGGGTTATTTAACTGTGCGGTTCTCACCTTTGGAGCAGCGTGTGGCTTTGACATGGCTTTATGGATTTTTGCTCGATGTGGAACAGATCTCTCTCAAAGTTAATGAGCCTTTGCTTGGTGAAATTCGTTTGCAGTGGTGGCGAGATCAGCTTCTGAAATTATTGCGCTCTGAAAAGGTTGGGCATCCGGTGGCTGACGGGCTGGCCCCTTATTTTGAAAGATACGGTGATGCGTTCTTTAAAGAGCTGATTGCCCTTGTTGATAGTTTTACATTTGAAATTCAAAAAGAGCCTATAAAGACAAAAGACGAATTGTTTAAAATTTTAGATCAACGGTATGGCAGTTTTTTGCGGGCTGGGTTGATACTTACTGATGGTGAGATTGATGAAAGTGAAGCTATAACTTGCCAAGCTGGTGTTTCGATTGGTTTGGGTGTTCTCTTGTCTGAGCTTAATGGGTTTCTCTATAGAGACATTATGCCTTTGCCGCAGGATGTTCTTGGGGCTTATGAGCTGTTTCATAAAGATTTCATGCCGGGAGCTGAGACTGAGCAAGATTGTTCAAAATCTTCGTTAAAAGGCAAAGCTTTAGAGACGCTTGTTGAAGGGGCTGTTGTTAATAGTTGGGACATAAAAGAAAAGATGAAAGCTATACCGCGGCGGCATAAAGCGCTTTTCTCGCCCTGGCTTTTGGTTCCGGCTCTTATTACACGCTCTAAGGAGGAGCGGGCTTCTGGGCAAGAGGGTTATACAGTGCTCAATCCATTGAAAATATTTTTTACACTTTACTTGCAGCGTTAAAAAGAACTCTCTGTTTTTAGACCATTTTTTTGTGCTTAAAACGCATTTTCCTTTCAGTTGTCATAATTTATCACTAGTGATCGTTAAAAGTTTTTGTAAGTTGTTTGCATGAAGCGGTCATAAAAAGGGTGAGCCATGGTCATACTGTTTCGGGTTTTGAAGTTTGTTGGTATTATCATTATTTCATTGATAGTAAGTACTCCCGCTTCAGCTGAAGAGGCTCCTCAAGGCCAAATTGAGTGGGAGCTTGTTAATCCGTTTCGTTTGTTTCATCGCCCTGAACATACCGCTCTGCACAGGAAAACTTATGAAGAGCTCACATCAGAAGAGCAAGAGACACCGATTTTAAGTGTTGAGCGGCGTCTTTCATCACAGAACCAATATGGCTGGGCGCGGACGGTTTATGATAAGACCTGCTGGTCTCGCACAAAAGGGCGCTATTATAAATGCGCGGGTAAGAAACAACCTTATATCCACCCTAAATCTCACAAAATTTGGCTTGAATATAAGAATTTTGAGGTTAGTCAAGATGCTCCGCCACGGGTAGCTCCTTATTGTAGCTGGTCAATGATTTATACTCAGCGGAAACGAAAACGCGTCAAAACCCAAAAAGCTCTTTGTGATCAAAGGGTGCAGTTTGATATTCCCTACCCAACAGGTGCGACTATCGATCTTAAAGTCTCTAATGGTGTAACATTGAGCGAAAAAATCAAAATTAAAGATATTTTTGTAGTCGGCATTGGGGATAGTTTTGCCTCTGGTGAGGGGAACCCAGATGTGCCTGTACGTTTTTCTGCTGAGCGCTCTGTTTTTTACCAGGATGATAAAAAGCAAAGGTTTGAGAAAAAGGCATATCCGACACGGGTTGGCAAATGGAAGGATGTGGCAGACAGAAATTTCATGAAATATAAGGCGCGTTGGCAGGGGCAATCTTGTCATCGCTCGCTCTATTCTCATCAGATGCGGGCGAGTTTGCAACTGGCGTTAGAGAACCCAAAGCGCGCTGTTACTTTTGCTGGCTTTGCTTGTGCTGGAGCACAAATTACGCATGGTTTGTTTTTGCGCTTTAAAGGAAATGAGTGGTCTGAGACACCGCCGAAATTATCACAAATTAGCGCGGTGGCTGAAGCGCAATGTGGCTCGCGCCGGGCTGAAAATAAACGATATTCTCGGGCCTTTGGACTTGATGGCAAGTTGGAGATTTTAAATGATCTGCCGGTGAAACGCTGCGCGCGTAAAAATGCCCGCCGGATCGATTTGTTGATGGTCTCGGTGGGTGGTAATGATGTGAGTTTTTCAAGTCTCGTTGCGAATGTGGTTGTGAAAGATAGTTTACAGCTTAAAACCGTGGGCGGTTGGATGGGGGCGATCCTTGATCATAATCAGGCCAAGGCACGTATTGCGGAGTTGAGGCTTAGATATAAGGCATTGCGCCGGGCTTTGCATAATGTGTTGCTTATTCCCTGGGGAGAGGCGGATCGGGTGTTGCTCACGGCGTATCCGAATATGACCTTTCGAGATAAGGGCAAACGGGTGTGTGATGATGGGGCTTTGGGGATGGATGTATCACCATTATTCTCACTTTCTAGTCAAAAAGCATCTGATGCGGAGGGGTTTGCTGAAAGCTTAAATGATGCGATGCGCCGAGAAGCAAAGAACCTTAAATGGACTTATGTTGAAGGTCACAGAGACGCTTTTACCAGCCATGGGATTTGCGCGCAAAATGAGGAGAAAAAAGGGGAGCTTCCTGAGATTTTAGCATTGCCTTATAAAGAGCAGGGACAATGGCAGCCCTATAATCCATCTGAATATGTGCCTTATGCGTCACGTGAGCGATGGTTTCGCACACCAAATGACGCATATTTAACTGGTCATTTGCATTTATCTGGGGCTATTATGAGTAAATTCAAGAAGTTACGGCCCTTGCAAGTTTTGGTGGCTGGCACATATTCTGGTGCTTTTCACCCCACAGCTGAGGGCCAAGCTGTTATTGCTGATGCGCTCTTTAAGGCTGCCAATAAGGTACTGGCCAAATATGGGCAATAAATACGGCCAGTAACGGTCTTAAAAGATTTTGGGTCAGTTTGGTTGAGGGAAAGTGGTTTATGTCTAGTGTATCAACGATTACAGGATCGATCTTGCCGAATGTATTTTTGGTGTTTAAGCGTTTTCCCTTAGCTGTGCTAACAGCTGCTTTTCTAACGATCTTGATGGTTTTCTTTCATAAGATTTTCAAACTCAATCCTAATCTTTATTTTGGGCTGATCACTTTGTTTTTTGTGTTTGTTGGTGCCATTTTGGCGGCTGAGCAGCGCAAAGAAAGTTTTTGGTTTTCTTATCTGGTCTCCTTTGTGATGGGGGCTGTGATCATTGGTATGGTCTATTTTGCGGACTTCATTGGTTTGCGTCATATGATGTTAGCTGTGGCGAGTTTGCTGGGGGCGAGCTCTGTTGCTTATTTTTTTGCGCCTAAAAATAATCGCGCCTATTGGCAGTTTAATCATGAGTTTTGGTTCACTCTTGTGATTGCTCTGATTGGGGGGATGATTATTGCGGGGCTTTTTTCACTCCTCTTTGCTGTTTATGGGGCGTTGTTTAATGCTCGGGTTTCAGGTGAACTTTATAAAACTGTTTTCCAGGTTTGTAGCTTTTTCATAACGCCGGTTTTCTGGCTTTCTATGATTCCGCAGGACTTTGAAAAAGAAGTTGAAGAGACGCTACCAACCGAGACGATGTCTAAGGTGACGGCACTTTTTGTAAAATATGTGTTTGTACCGTTTTTCTTTATGTTTGCTTTGCTCTTTCATGGACTTGCTGTGAAGGTGGGGCTTTCTGGGGTTTTCCCTTCTGGGCAAATTGGTTGGTATGGCCTGGCTGTTATTACGCTTGGGATTGGAACGTATCTTATGGCATATCCAACGCGTAATGTTGGCGGCGCGCTGGTTACGTTTTTTCATAAATATTGGTTCTTATTTCTAATCGTACCCATGGGGTTGTTGTTTGCTGCGCATTCCATTCGCGTGAGTGAGTATGGCATGACGCCGAAGCGCTATTTCCTTTTTGCGCTCTTTGTCTGGTCACTCGCTCTTATTCTTTATGGGCTTTATGTTCAGTTCAGAAAGAAAGACTTTGATTTACGGGTGATTTTGTTTTTGGCCGCCTTGATCTTGGGTGTCTCAAGCTTTGGGCCGTGGGGAGCGGAGACGGTTTCAATTTATTCGCAGAAGCACAAGCTTGTTTCAGCTTTAAAAGAGGGCGGTTTGTTAGAGAATGGATTTGTTAAACAGCATTCTAAAGATGACAAAGCTATTGATCCAAAAATAAAACGGAAAATCAGAAATCAGTTGCGCTTTTTTAGAAAAAGACAACGGGCGGACTATATCCGCGTTCTTTTGCCTGAAAGTGATCGGCCGAGCAAAGGGGCGCATTTAAATTATTTTGAGAGACGCAAGCCTTCCTGGAATAATCCGATTATTGCGAAGATTGATCAACGATTAGGCTTTAGACAAAATGCTGTTGCCTCAGAGAACCTAAAGAAGAGAACGTTTTATTCAGCAGGCCCTTATTCATATGTGGTTGAGGGAGCTGGGGCTGTGTTTGGGCCGATTACCCTATCTAAACGCGGTGATGATGTTTCTTTTGAGCGCAGACAAGTGGTGAAGTTTAATGGACGTGATCTTGTTTTGCTCTTCAAGTTTAGCAAGCAAGATATGACTGTTATGCAAGAAAGGGAGGGTGAGAAACAGAAGCTTGGAACTTTTTCACTTGAGGAAATATACAGTAAAATATCAAGTGAGATGGGGGATGGGAAAGATAAAAAGAAGCGCAGTCAGCTGAAGCCGATTTCAATTGATAGTACAAATGCAGCACAAAAATTGCGCCTTTATATTACGAATTTTAATTTCACTGAGAATAAAGAAAGCTCTGAATTCGATGCGATGAGCTATATTAAGTTCTCGCTCTTTATTGCGGATGCGCAATCACTTTAAAATAGGTGGTGGAGCTAGAGTATTTGAAGGGGAGGCACTTTTGAGTGCTTCCCCTTTTGTTTATGCGCTTTGTTGTTCAATTGGATTATCATCACGCCAATTGATTAAAGTAGCTAAAGCCTTTTTAGCCATGAGCTGTTTTTTGAGACGAGATTTTTCCTTGCCGCGCAGGCGTCTGCCGTCTTCATCTTTTTTCGGAATGTTTGTTACCGGTGGGATCAAGCCGAAATTGATGTTCATGGGCTGGAAGCTCTTGAGCCCGCCAGAGAAATCTGAGCTGAGGTGACCGCCTGTGATGTGATTGATGAGCGCGCCGTGGGCTGTTTCAATTGGTGGAGGTGTTAACTCGATGCCTAGTCGCTCAGCTGCGGCTAATCTACCTGCTATCAAACCTGAGGCAGCACTTTCGACATAGCCTTCAACGCCGGTGATTTGGCCGGCAAAGCGTAGGCGTGTGTCAGCTTTCAAGCGGAGCTGGTTATCCAAAACCTCTGGGCTGTTGAGGAAGGTGTTTCTATGCAAACCGCCAAGGCGTGCGAACACAGCCTTTTCTAGACCCGGGATCATTTGGAAGATTTTAGTTTGCTCGCCATATTTCAATTTGGTTTGAAAACCAACCATATTCCATAAAGTACCAAGTGCATTGTCTTGGCGCAGCTGGACGATAGCGTGAGATTTTTCTTCTTTGTGTGGGTTTGTAAGGCCAACTGGTTTCATAGGGCCATGACGCAGAGTTTCTCTGCCACGCTCTGCCATGACTTCAATGGGGAGACAGCCATCAAAGTAAGGAGTGTTTGTTTCCCACTCTTTGAAATCTGTTTTTTCGCCAGCAATCAGCGCGTCGATGAAGTTGTTATATTCTTCTTCATCCATGGCGCAGTTAATATAGTCTGCGCCCGTGCCGCCAGGGCCTACTTTATCATAGCGAGATTGCATCCAGACTTTGTCAAAGTCGATGCTGTCTTTATGAATGATTGGGGCAATTGCATCAAAAAAGGCCAGGCTATCAGCGCCGCTTTTTTCTAAAATGGCTTTGCTTAAGCTCTCTGAGGTGAGGGGGCCGGTTGCGATGATGACGCAGTCCCACTCTTCTGGCGGCAGACCAGGAATTTCGCCGCGTTCAATGGTGATGAGATCATGAGCTACAAGCGCGTTTGTCACCTCATCTGAGAAATGATCGCGATCAACAGCGAGTGCGCCGCCAGCTGGGAGTTTATGCTTATCTCCGCTAGCCATAATGATTGAATTAAGCTGACGCATTTCTTCATGCAAGAGCCCAACGGCGTTATTTTCATGGTCGTCAGAGCGAAATGAGTTTGAGCATACAAGCTCAGCCAGCCCTTCTGTTTGATGGGCGTCTGTTTCCACAATGGGGCGCATTTCATGCAGGATTACAGGAACGCCTGCATTTGCAGCTTGCCAGGCGGCTTCTGAGCCAGCTAAACCGCCGCCGATGATATGAATTGGATTAGATTTTGTCATGGGAGCGGGGTAGCAGGTGGGGCGTTAATATACAAGTGAGAAATTGCTTTGCAAAAGCTGAATATTGGTCAATCTATCTATTTTAAGGATTTAGAGCATAATCCATTCATAATCAAATGATTGAATACTCTAGAGTTTTGTTTTTTGCGCACAATTTCTCCGTCCTTTGTTTCACTTCGGTCGGATTGTGCTCTAGTTTCGTTCAATTTAATGGTTAATCCTGTTTTGAGCGCAATTTCCTTCTCTTAACGAGGGGATGTTTTTGTAATGAGTAGTAGAGGTGTGGACCTATGGCTTTGTTGATGAATGTTTTGATGTTTGCTGGTTTGTTTTTGGTTTTAAAAGCCATCCAAATGATCTGCAGTTTTTCCTATACGACGTATAAGTCGATCCGTATTCATAAGAGCTTAGAGCATGCCTTTTATCCGCCACTTTCTTACCGATTTAAGTATGGATTGCTTGGCGATGTGGTATATTTTATCGCTGGGATACTTATTATGTATTTTGCAAGCGATATTCGCGGGCTTTTTTAAACCACATTCAATAAAAGCTTTTTGATTCTGTAAGCTTGGCGATTTTGCCTTAATCTTTGATTCACTTGATTTGGGCCTGCTCAATTGGGTTTTTGTCAACAGAACAGCTTGTGGATATCTAACCTTATTAACAGTAAGAAAATCAGTGACATGGTCATGCCGCATTCTCTCTGTGTAATTTTATATAAATAACGTGGACAGAGTACTCTCGCCCTTGCGACTCAGGGGAAGGATTGATTAGCTAAATCCCAGACGCGAGTTAAGCACTCAGAACCGCTGGTTAAGTTTGCTCCGTTCGTTGGGATGGTCTTTAAGCTACAAAGAGATTTCTTAATGGATTGGTTGGTAAACTAGAGGGACCTTATCTTTTAGAGGTGTTCTCACTACTGGCAATTAAAGGAAATTTTATGGCTTCAATTGAACCAAGTTTTGATCGCATGACCAATCCGGTGGATATGGTGGAGAAATTAGCTGCTATCCATGATTGGCCTTTTGAGCGGACAACTGATGATGAGCTGACCTTAAATGTCGAGGGCTCTTGGGCTGATTATCATGTTTCATTAAATTGGCGAGATGATCTAGAAGCTTTGCATTTGGCTTGCGCTTTTGAAATGCGTGTTCCTGAAGCACGTATTGCTGAAGTGTACCGCTTGATTGCGCTGGTGAACGAACAGCTTTGGCTTGGGCACTTTGATATTTGGCCGCAAGATGGGCTACTACTTTTCCGCCATGGGTTGATGCTGAATAAGGCTGAGCTTACTGTTGAGCAATGTGAGGCGCTTATAGCTTCTGGCTTAGAAGCCAGTGAGAGTTATTACCAGGCGTTTCAATATGTGGTTTGGGCGGGGAAATCTGCGCCAGAGGCATTGTCTTCTACCATGTTCGCCACCAAAGGCCATGCATAGCTCCATGACTTTGCCTGATGATGACCAAATAGATCTGATTTCTTCTTTAACACCGGTGCTTGCAATAGGTGCAGGCAAGATGGGTGGTGCTATTTTAAGTGCCTGGTTAGAGCCTAGTGGTGATAGCGAAGGGCTGGACCCGGCGCAGCTTTTTGTTGAAGACCCAGGTGCTCCTGAAGACATTGTCGAGCAGCTTTCTAAATATGATGTTGTGCCTCAGCCTAAACATGAATTGCCTGAGCCACCGAAGTTAGTCATGGTTGGTGTGAAGCCGCAGATCATGGATGGGGTGTTGAAAGATTTAGCGTCTCGGATTTCTGGTGAGACTTTGGTTTATTCCATAGCTGCAGGAAAAACGCTTTCCGATATTGCAAAACATTTGCCTGCTGGGACAGCGATTGTTCGAGCTATGCCGAATACGCCGGTGCTTGTTCAAAATGGCATGACAGCGTTGTTTGCGAATGAACATGTAAGCGAGGAGCAGAAAAAGGCATTAAATGACCTTGTTGCTGGGACAGGAACTGTTGCTTGGCTTGATGATGAAAGTCAGATGGATGCTGTAACCGCTGTTTCTGGTTCTGGCCCGGCTTATCTGTTTTGGTTGGCAGAATGTTTGGTTAAGGCTGGTGTGGCCCAAGGGCTCTCTAGTGAGCTCGCGACCACATTGGCGATCGCTACCATTGATGGGGCGGGCTCTATGCTTGCTTCTTTTGATACGCCGCCTTCGCAATTGCGAGAAAATGTCACCTCTAAAGGTGGCACCACGGCTGCAGCACTTGAAGTGTTGATGAGTGATGAGGGGTTGGCCCCCTTGATTGATGCTGCGATCGAAGCGGCTGCAAAGCGCTCAAAAGAATTAAGCGGTTAGTTTTATATTTTTTCTCTCATGGCTATTCTATGAGCTAAAGCTCATAGGTCTACGAGGTGCGGTGCTAAGCGCCGGGCGTCACTCGCGTTCGCCATGTTCGTGCTCTGAAAGAGAGAACTTCCTTCTTCGTAATGCGAATTGAAAATGTGTGTTTTAAGACTCTATAAAAACATAAGGTACTCTAGATAGGTACGCGCACCTTTGCGCGTAGGCCGCCAAGTGAACTTTCTTCAAGGCGGATATCTCCGCCGTGTCCTCTTATGATATCACGTGCGATTGAGAGGCCAAGGCCGGTGTTGCCCTGGTTTTGATTTCTTGAATCATCCAGCCTTAAAAAGGCATTAAATACTTCTTCTCGTTTATCTTTAGGGATGCCGGGACCATCATCATCAATGGTAATGATCAGCCATTTTCTTCCCTTTGAGGCGTTTATATTGATGGTATCTGCATAGCGCATGGCGTTGGTCACGAGGTTATTAATAGCTCTTTTAAAACTGTTCCGCCGCAGGGGCAGGAGGATTGATTTTGGTAGAACTCGCAGATTGATATTGTCCTTGGATAATTTAGCGTGACTATAAATTTCGTTTAGAATTTCACCGACATCTTCTTGGCTGGTTTCTTCAGCGTTATCACCTTTTGCAAAGGCCATATAATCCTCGAGCATGGACTGCATTTCATCAATGTCCTTTTTTAGTGCTCTGACTTCTTCTTCGTCATCTAAAAAGGCGAGTTGCAATTTCATGCGGGTTAGGATGGTACGCAGGTCATGGCTCACGCCAGCGAGGATGGTGGTTCTTTGGTCAACATGGCGGTTGATGCGATCGCGCATTTCCATGAATGCTAATGAGGCTTGGCGGACTTCTCTTGCACCTCTTGGGCTGAAGTTATCTGGCAAGGGGCGGCCTTTACCAAAGCTTTCTGCGGCGTCGGATAATTGTAAGATCGGGCGAATTTGATTGCGCAGGAATAGAAGGGCAATCCCGAGCAACACTGTTGAAGAGCCAATCATCCAGATCACAAATATATGTGAGTTCGATGCGTATGTGTGATTGCGGTGGGCTAAGAATTTTAATGTTGATTTATCAAGAGCTATGCGGATTTCAACAAATTTAGATTGTCCCACAGTGTCGACCCATATGGGGTAGGAGATACGTTTTCTCAGTTCTTTTGTCAGTCTTCTATCTAAGATTGAATAGAAGGGGCGCGCTGTTGTTTTGGGTAATTTGCTTTTTGGTAAGACTTGAAATGAAAGGCTCATTTTATCACGAGCGATTTCAATTAGTTTTTGATGATCTTTATCTTGGGGGTAGCGATTGTAAATCTCTATAATCGCAGCGACATCACGAGCTGTGGCGGCTGATAGCCTTCTTGTAATGTTATTCCAGTGGCGTTCCATAAAAACGAAAAGGAGTACGGTTTGCAGTAAAACGAGCGGGGTTGCGATGATGAGGATGGTGCGCGCATACAAACCTTTGGGAAGCCAGGGGGAGAGGCTCCAACTGTAGCGTTTGATAAAGCTTCTTACGCTTTTCCATTTTTCTCCGAGCCATTTGTTTTGGTTTAATCTTTGCCAAAAACTCAGATCGGGCTCATCTTTTATAACCACGCAATTATTTCCTTAATTGGTATTCCCTCAACGTGACGTTTTTTAATCGGTATGAAGAATATAGCCTTTGCCTCTTACAGTTTGTAGATAAATCGGATTGGCAGGGTCTGTCTCTATTTTCCGTCTTAAGCGGTTAATTTGTACGTCGACAGCACGTTCATTACCGCCAGCTTCTTCGCTTGCAAGTTCATGACGCGGAATTGGTGTGCCGGCTCTACCCGCAAAGAGACGCATTAAATCTCTTTCGCGTTCAGTTAATTTAATTGAGGTGTTGTCTTTTTGAAGCTCGCCTCGCTCTATGTGGAATGTGTATTGCCCCATATGGATTTCTTTTTGAGTGACTTTTTGGGCGCGTCTTTTCAATATATTTTGAATGCGCAGCATTAGCTCTCTTGGCTCAAATGGTTTTGGGACATAATCATCAACACCGATCTCGAGGCCTTCTATGCGGTTTTCGGCTTCGGCTTTCGCTGTCAGCATGATGATAGGGACTTCCATTTTTGACTTTAAGTCTCTGGCGAGGTCAAGACCAGATTCCCCTGGCATCATGACATCTAGAATAAGAAGATCAAAATGCAGGCCTTCAAGATTTTGTCTGGCAGCGGCTGCATCCTGGGCTGTGGTGACTCTCATATTTTCTTTGCGTAAATAACGACACAAAAGATCTCTGATGCGTTCATCATCATCGACAAGGAGGATATGAGGTGTGTCTTCTGTTAAGCTTTGCATTGTGCTCACTCTTTCATTTTTTCACTCAGCACTATCAGACTTTTAAGTCTAATCTGGTTTTCCATCTGGAAAGTGGCCATTTTGCGCCATAAGAGATATTACATCTTGGCGGTTACTTTGGCGAATGAGTTTGAAAAGAAAATTTTCAAATAGTTTTTGCTCTGATTTTGAAAATTGGCTCATTGTTGCTTCGAACCGATTTATTTGAGGTTCGGCTAGCTCTTTGGCGAGTTTGTTGCCTTTATCTGTGGTGTATAATAAACGCTCACGCCTGTCTTTGCTGCCTTCTTTTTGGCAGATGAAATCTTGTTCAATGAGCTGTTTTAAGACGCGGGCTAGACTTTGTTTAGTGATTTTTAAAATACCTAGTAGGTCGGCTACTCTGAGGCCTGGGTAATGGTGGACAAAATGAATAACTCTGTGATGGGCTCTGCCAAAACCGAAGGTGTCGAGTATCTCATCGCCTTCTTCTGTGAAATCTCGATATGCAAAGAAAAATAATTCGATGAGTGAGAGCATGTTTTCTTGGGTCAAACTCATAGAATGGTTTTCTTCACCGAGTGTCTCGATTAAGTTTGTTTCATTCGTATTGATCTCTTCGTTGATCATCGGGACTTTTTTAACAGGCATTTAAATTAATAGTCTTATTTATCAAATTGAATTTATGTCAGTGATGTTGACATATTTTGCGCATATTGATAAATCTTGCAAGTGTTTCATGGTATTGTTTTCGCTTTCATTGAAATTTTATTATATATCTCCCTTCAAATTGGACATAATTTGAAGGTTTGCACATTTAAGGAAATAAAAGATGGCAGATGCTGCGTTTGATCAATTGGAAGGTTTCATTTGGTTTAATGGTGAGATGGTCCCTTGGGCTGATGCTAAAATTCATGTGCTGAGCCATGGTTTGCATTATGGCAGTTCTGTCTTTGAAGGGCAGCGGATTTATAATGGTAAGATTTTTAAACTTACAGAACATAGTGAGCGCTTGCGTAAATCAGCTGAAATTCTAGATTTTGAAATTCCTTATTCTGTTGAAGAGATTGATGCGGCTTGTCTTGAAGTGATGAAGATACAAAACCTCACTGAGGGGTATATGCGCCCGATTGCTTGGCGGGGGTCTGAGCAGATGGGTGTGGCTGCGCAAAATAATAAAATTAATCTAGCGATTGCGGCTTGGGAATGGGGATCTTATTTTGACCCTGAAGAGCGGATGAAAGGCATTCGCTTGTGCATGGCTGATTATTGCCGGCCTGATCCGCGTACGGCTCCATCAAAAGCAAAAGCTGCTGGTCTTTATATGATTTGTACTGTTGAAAAACATAAAGCTGAAAAGAACGGTTATGCGGATGCTCTTATGCTTGATTGGCGTGGATATGTGGCTGAGGCAACTGGTGCGAATGTTTTCTTTATCAAAGATGGTGTTATTCATACACCTACAGCTGATGTGTTTCTTGATGGTATTACCCGCCGGACAGTGATGGATTTGGCCCGCAAACGCGGGATTGAAGTTGTTGAGAGGATTATTAAGCCTGAAGAAATGGCTGATTTTTCTGAATGTTTTATCACGGGGTCAGCGGCTGAAGTGACGCCGGTTTCTGAAATTGGTGACTATCGTTTTACACCAGGTGAGATCTCAAAGCAGATGCTTGATGATTATATGGAACTGGTACGGGCTTAAACGAAGCTGTTTTAGATCTTTTGTATTTGTCTATTAGAAAAGCCTCTCACAATTTAATTGTGAGAGGCTTTTTTTAAGCAAGTTAGAGATTTATTTTTTTAGAACCGGGTATCCTTGAATATAGACCCAGTCTGTTTTTTCTGCCGGTATATGACAGGTTTTACATTCAGCAACATGATCTTTTGTTGTTGTTTTTTTGGTGTCATTGGCTTTAAAGAATGCCCAGCCCCAACCTAGACCCCATAATTTATTATCAGGGAAACGGTTTTTACTATCTTTGACCATTACAAAGAAACCTTCTGTTTCTGCGGCTCTGCTTATGGTGCCGGTGGTCATGGCTTCTGTTGTGGTTTTGAATAATTCTTTGATCAAAATGGTACCATCAGGAAATTTGCCCGTGCGGCGATAGCTCTCTACCGCTTCTGGTTGGGTGTAGACAATGTGAAGTCCTTTAGCCCCTTCTGGGTCTTCGTTTTTCTCATTTGTTGCGTCATTATCTACAGACCAGGTGCCAAGGGCTACCCAGTCTTTTCGATAATCGATGGCTGGTACACGTATGCCACCTTTTGCATCAACGGCTAAACCAAACCCCTTCGAGGCAGGTAAGCTTTCGTTTTCAGCGGCATTGGCGATTGCACTAGTGAAAATAATAAGAGTGATTGATAGATATAAAGATAGTGTTTTAATCATTTTTTGCCTTTCTCGGCTCTTAGGACAGGATAGAATTGTGTGAAGACCCAATCTTCATCAGCGCTTGCTTCATGGCAGGTATTGCATTTATCAGTTGGGAATATTTTTGCTGTTTTTGCATAAGGTGGTGAGTGGTGACCAAAGCTAAAGTAAGCCCAACCGCCCGGCTCTTTTTTGAAGCGTTTTGTGTCTTTGATGGTTAGCTCCAGACCAAAAAATTCGCCTTGGAAATAGCCTCGACCAGATACTTCGTCTGTTGATCCATCTGGGTGCATTTCATCTTTATCTTTTGAGCGAATAAGAACCAGCTCTTTTGCGATCTGGGTGCCTTCAGGAAATTTGCCGTGTTTCTTCCAATGAGCGAATGCGCTTGGTTCAATATAAACATTGTGAAACTCTGGGAAGGGGGCTTTGCCATCGTTTAGCGCGTTGGGCGTTAGAGGAGTTCCTATAAAAACCCATTGCCGCCAATTTTGAGGGAGAACAACTTGACCATCATTGGTGAAGGTTGCGTGATTAATTTTTTTATCTGTTGCGGAAGATGTATGAATTGCTGTTATTAAGCTAAGTGAGAGTGCTGTTATCATTATTGATGCTTTTATTTTTAACATCTAGCTTGTGCTCCTCATTAAAGAAAGTTATCTAACGCTTGAGATGGTATTGATATTCTAAGTCTTTGGGAAATATCGATATTTCATGACTTTTATTCCTTGTTGGAATGAAGAGGAAAAAGAGATTTTTATTTTATAACGAGGGGGCGAAATGGAATTTAATCAAATTCGGTATTTCTTAGTTTTGAGTGAAACGTTGAATTTCACGATGGCTGCAGAAAAGTGTTCTGTTTCACAATCGGCTTTATCAAAA
This sequence comes from uncultured Hyphomicrobiales bacterium, assembly GCA_964022305.1. Lineage (GTDB taxonomy): Bacteria > Pseudomonadota > Alphaproteobacteria > Rhizobiales > HXMU1428-3 > HXMU1428-3. The sequence continues at coordinate 23,994 of CAXIBI010000009.1, forward strand.
GCTATTCAAAAACTTGAAGATACTCTTGGTGACCAGTTGGTTGATAGAACTCAGCAGCAAGTGCAACTCACAGCTTTTGGACGAACAATGAAGGTGCATTTAGAGCGCATTGAGCAAAATAGACGCCTGGCAATGGATGCAGCTTTGGCTTCAAGAAACTCTCAAAAAATAGTTCTCAATGTCGGGCTTATGTGTACTGTTGGCCCGCATGGAATTAATTCTTTTTTGAAGGAATTTAGAACGGAGCACCCTGATGCTGAGATTATTTTGCATGATGTTGTGCCTTCAGTCATTCCAGAGCTGTTGTTAAGTGGTAGCCTTGATTGTGTTTTTTGTGCTCGAGATGTTTCTCATGATAAGCGGTTTCACGCGATTGAGCTCTTTAAAGAAGATATGGTGGTTTGTTTTTCAGATGATCATCATTTTCAAAACTTCGACAATATCTCTTTGGAAGACATTGCACGCCAACCTTATCTAGATCGCCTTCAATGTGAATTTAGAGATGAATTTATGGATTTGGTGCGGACAAGTGGTTTGGAGCTCAATGTATCGGTTAGTAGCGAAAGGGAAGATTGGATTATATCGCTTTTACGTTGTGATTTAGGTGTGAGTATTTTGCCAAGGGGCTTAGCACTTTTAAATAATTTATCGAACCGTCCTCTTAAAGATGTGACAAGATCCAGAAGGATAGAATTGGTGACCACAGATACAAGGTCAGAATTGCCTTCTATTTTGGAATTTCAAAAACTGGCTTCACAGTATGCCTGGGAATAAGTGCTTATCATCAAAGTAAATATGATTGTTGGGCTGTTTTGTAGTGAGATAGATTATCTCTTGTATGGCTTTGTGATGTTGCTGCTAGTGCACTTGTGATCAAGGTGGCAGCTAATAAAAAGACAACAGTGAGCGGATAAAAGTTTTTCATTTTAGGTCTCCAATATTCGTTTGTTGGAACCTAATATGATCTATCATTAATAGGCATGAAAGAGCAGCTCACGGGCTGGTGAAGTTGTTTGAACTGAGCTGTTCAAAACTCGTTTTTTTGTGATTGGTTTTCACAGTAAGGTGAAGATTAATCGCGAAAAAGAGAGGAATCTCTGAAGACATATGTTTTATTCAACCCTTATGTATCCTGCTAAACCGGTTTTTTGATGTTCTATGACGTGGCAGTGGAAGGCCCAATCGCCGGGATTGTCGGCAATAAGGGCGATGTCGATGGTTTCGTTTTTTAAGAGCAAAATTGTGTCTGTCCAATTAGCGGGGATTTTTCGTTTGTTGGATTTAAGTGGTTTGAACACAAGACCATGCAGGTGGATGGGGTGTAAATTGGGGGATGAGTTACGTAATCTTAGAATGTAACTTTTGCCCATTTTGAGTGTGGCTAATGGCTGTGTGCCATCTGCCTTATCGCCCGGCCAGGCTTTTCTATTAATGGACCAAAAATTATTTCCGAGTGATCCGCAAAAGCCATTGTTTGGGAGTGTGCCATCTGGTGACCAGCCAAAGATGAGTTCGTGAGTTTCAGCTGATTTTAGATCTGGCTCAATCAGTGGGTTTTTAGGGAGTGGTTTTAACTCTCTTAAGTCACGCTTTTGATCAGTCCCATTTGCCTGCAATGAGGCCATGAGGTTGGTTTTACCTCTTACTTTCGCAAAGAGATCGATTCTCTCTCCTTCGTTTGAAGGCATCTGGCATGCGATGTCTACTCTCTGGCCTGGGCCTAGGAGGAGTGGCGTATCTTCTGTGGGTATGGCAATCTCTTGATCAATTGGGTGACCGTCCCAAGCGATGATTTTGCTTTGGGTTTTTGAAAGGTGAAGTGCGTAAATGCGTGTCGTGTCTGTGTTTGCGATACGAAGGCGGACTAAACTGCCTGCTTTGTGATTGTAAATTGGAGCTTTTTGCCAATTGGCCGTCATTACATTGCCGGTGGTGCCAGCGCGGGCAGCGGCCCTTAAGCTATATGGCTTTTTTAATTGATCTTCTTTATTTAGCTTGAAATCTTTTAAATTGATGATTTGCTCACTATCAAAACCGATGTCTATTGGTTCTTTAATCACCATGACACCGGTGAGGCCACTTGCCATTTGGGTCATGGTCATACAATGGGGGTGGTACCAATATGTGCCCGCATCAGGCGGAGTGAATTGATATTTAAATGTCTCTCCTTCGCCTATTGGGAGTTGAGTGAGATAAGGGACGCCATCCATCTTATTGGGAATTCTAAGGCCGTGCCAATGCATGGCTGTATATTCATTTAATGTGTTGGTGACATTTAAGATCATTGGTTTGCCTTGCTCACCATAAAGTACAGGAGGCGGTGTATTGGGTGAGAGGCTGACCATGTTTTGTGTGAGTTTATCACGCAATTGAAAGCTTGCTTTTTGGATGGTTAGGTCTGTTTTTGTTGGAGTGGCAGCCCTAAGTACGGAAAGTCCCAAGCTTGTAACGCCGCCAGCAAAAACTGAAGTCCCTAAAGCTGCGCTTGATGTGATGAGAAAGTCACGTCTTTTCACTTGCACCTCCTTAAGGTTTTCAAAATAACTTAAGTTATTTTAATGCACTCGACCAATGCAGAATTTGCATGTTTTATTTATCCCAACGTGAAAGGGCTTTTTTGTCACTGTCTCTGGCGTCGACCCAGTTGGCGTCACCATCGAGCGGCTGTTCCTTTTTCCAGAAAGGGGCTTTGCTTTTTAGAAAATCCATGAGGAAATCGGCGGCTTCAAACGCGGCGTGTCTATGTGAGGAGAGGGTGATGACGAGGACGATATTGTCGCCAGGGTTTAACTCACCGATGCGATGGATGATGGTCGTGCCAAGGAGGGGCCATCTTTCATTGGCTTCATTCGCAATCCGCTCAAGCTCTTTTTCTGTCATGCCAGGGTAATGTTCTAAGCTCATTGAACTTATAGGGGTTGTCCCTGCCATATCGCGCACTGTGCCCGTGAAGGTGACAATGGCGCCGACGTCTTGGAAGCCTTTTTCCTGACGCGCTTTTTTAAGAATGTTGATTTCTTCGGTTATATCGAAATCTTCTGTTTGAATGCGAATGGTCATTCTTAGTGCTCCTTCAGGTTGCTCTCTTTAGTGTGGCTTCAGTTTCCCACCAGAAACCGCCACGAACAACCGTCGCGTTAGTGCTCCTTTAGCCGCCTGTTACAGGCGGGAAAAAGGCGATTTCACTTGCATTGTTGAGCGGTGTTTGATGATCAACGTGGGATTGATTGATGGCTGAGTTGATTGTTTCTTTATTTTCAAAAGCGGCCTTGTATTCGGGGCCTTTTTCTTCCAGCCATGTGATTAAGTCAGCTACTGTGTTTACTGAACTGGGCAAGTCTAGCTCTTCTTCAGATTTACCAATTTTTTCGCGCACCCATGCGAAATATAAAATCTTCATGATTGTTCGTCTTTCATATCTTCTTCGATGAGATATTTAATCCCAACTCGTAAATAATCAAAGCCTGTGTAGATTGTTAAAAGGGCGGCGCACCACAAGAGGCTATCTCCTACAATGAGTGAGAGATTGCTTTTGTCACCAAGAAGCGGGTCAACCAAAGGAGCCATGATCAAAAAGCCAAGTGCTCCTAGTTGTGCAGCCGTTTTAAACTTGGCAATTTTTGTAACAGGCACACTAACTGAGAGTTGGCCTAAAAACTCCCTTAAACCAGAGACGAGGATTTCACGGCTTAGAATGATGACGGCTGCGATGACAGAAAGGTCATAGATGGTTTTATCATACACCAACATAATGAGGGCTGCGCCGACTAATAATTTATCGGCGATTGGATCTAGCATTTGGCCTAGTTTGGATTGCTGTGACCAGGCACGGGCTAAATAACCATCAAAAAAATCAGTGACACTAGCCACGATAAAGAGGCCTAAAGCGATTGCGCGTGGGATATCACCTGAGAAATAAAAGCAGGCGACAAATAGGGGGACAGCTACAATGCGGCCATAGGTTAGGATATTGGGTAAATTCCAAACCTTTTTATTCATTTTGGCACTGTTATTTTGCACTGAGTTTTCCATCGTCTTCATAAACCTTTTTCCTTTAAAAACCATGGGAGTGCTGAACAGTCAATGGTTTGTAAGGTGGCAGTTATTGATAAGGGTTAATTTATGGGCTTATGGTCTAAAATAAATAGCATTAAATGTCGTTTACTCAGATTTATTCGTGAAAGTGATCATAAATGGTTTCAGCGATTTGAGCGCTAATACCATCCACGGCCATTAAATCTTTCAATCCGGCACGGCTGACGGCTTTGGCAGAGCCAAAATGGGAAAGAAGTGCCTTTTTGCGCCCTGGACCGATGCCTGGGATTTCATCTAGAGGGTTCGCACCCATTTGTTTTTTGCGTCTGGTTCTATGAGTGCCAATGGCAAAGCGGTGGGCTTCATCACGCAGTCTTTGTAGGTAATAAAGGGTCGGGTCTTTTAGCTCCATCATAAAAGAGGGCTGATCTTTAATATGGAATTGCTCTCGGCCGGCATTGCGATCAGGCCCTTTTGAGATGGCGACGACTTTTATATCTTGAACTTCTAGTTCCTCGATGATTTCCATCACAGCCGAGAGTTGTCCTTTGCCGCCATCGATTAATAAGACGTCAGGCCAGTGGGGGATTTCATCTGAGGGTTGCGGTTCTGCCTCATCGGTTGTTTTTTGTTTTTGAGTGCCGTGATCTTTAATAAGGGCTTTTAATCTGCGGCGTAGCATCATGCGCATCATTTCAAAATCATCACCGCCGGAGATGTCTTCTGGTTTGAAATTAAATTTACGGTATTGATTTTTGATAAAGCCTTCTGGGCCACTTACGATCATGGCGCCGATGGGGTTTGAGCCCTGGATATGGCTGTTATCATAAACTTCGATGCGATTTGGGCGGTTTTCTAAATTGAATAGAGTTTTCAAACTTTCCAAGTGACGGGTTTGAGCTGAGCTATCTGCCAGTTTGCGCGCTAAGGCTTCTTTGGCGTTCAGTATTGCGTGGTTCATAAGCTCGGCTTTTGAGCCGCGCTGGGGATGGGTGATTTTAATCGTGCGTTCTGCTTTTGTTGAAAGGGCTTCTGCTAGCAGAGTTTCATTCTCTAACGCGCAAGACGTTAAGATGAGTTTGGGAACGGGTTTGTTGTCATAAAATTGGGCGATGAAACTTTCTAGGATTTCAGATGGACTATGGCTTTTATCTATTCTTGGATAATAAGCATGATTGCCCCAGTTCTGGCCTGTGCGAATAAAAAAGACTTGAATACAGGCGCTGCCACCTTCTGTGTGAACGGCGAAGACATCACCTTCTTCAAACCCGGTCGGCAGAATGGATTGATGGCTTTGTACTTGAGTGAGGGCTGAGATGCGGTCTCTATAAAAAGCGGCTTCTTCAAATTTCAACGCCTTGCTTGCTTCTTGCATTTTTTCTTGCATGGCTTTTTGGATGTTGTTGCTTTTGCCTTTTAAGAAGTCTTTCGCGTCAGCTACTAAGGCATTGTAATCTTCAACCGAGATTTTACCAGTGCAAGGAGCTGAGCAGCGTTTGATTTGATATTGCAGGCAGGGGCGGGTGCGGCTGTCATATTGGCTGTCTTTGCAGTCTCGCAACAAAAAGAGTTGTTGCAAGGTGTTAAGAGTGCGGTTGACGGAGCCGGCTGAAGCGAAGGGGCCAAAATACTCCCCCTTTTGTTTGCGCGCGCCTCTATGTTTGACCAATTGAGGGGCTTCATGATCTGTTCTGATTAAAATTGAGGGGAATGATTTATCATCGCGGAGGAGCACATTGTATCTGGGCTTCATCTTTTTGATGAGGGTGGCCTCGAGCAGGAGTGCCTCAGATTCTGTGTTGGTGAGGATGAACTCCATTTCGGTCGTTGCGCGGATCATGCGGGCGATGCGGTTAGACTGGCCTTTTAGCCTTGTGTAGCTGGTGACGCGGTTTTTTAGATTATTGGCTTTACCAACATAAAGAACGGTGCCGTGTTTATCCAACATGCGATAGACACCTGAGGAGGTGCTTAAGTTTTTTAGATAAGCTTTGATCACTTCAGTCCCGCTTTTGGGCTCTGAGGTTCTCACGTGATCAGGTGTGGTCTCTTTTGGCTGTTGGTTTTCTTCACTCACTTAAGTGATGTCTCTATCTTTCATTCTTTCAAGAAGCTTGGTTTTTAGATTGGAGACGCTCGATCTCTACGCCAACGCTGGCGGCTTCTCTTAAGGCTTCGGGTTTTTCTAGGCGTACGCGGATGGCTAAAATTCGTTTATCTTCAAGGCAGCTATGAGCGACGGTCTCTGCCAAAGTTTCTAGTAAATGAACATGGCCATTTTCGCAGATTGATTGAATTTTTTTCACCACTTTATGATAGCAGACAACTTTATCAATTTCATCCTCGACGTCAGGCTCTTCTCTTACTGTAATATCAATATTAGCCACGACCCTTTGGCGATTGTTTTTTTCATGATCATACACGCCAATTATGGCCATTAACTCTAAATCTTTGATGAAGATGTGTTGGATGTTGTTTTGGGCATCCGCTTTGAAATTCGTTGTATTTTGCATCAGATTATCTTCTTTGTTTGCAAGTGGTAGAGACTTACAAATTTTGACTGTCTTTTTAGACGACCTACTCTGATGTACATCTAAGGTGAAAAGAAGATAAAATCAATGGAGGGGATTGAAGCAGACTACTTTACATGAATTGAGAGTTTTATAGATTACATGGACATCATTTTTTCATCTGAAATGAAAACATTCTCTTTCATAAGTGGGAAACGTCTGATCATTTGAGCTGGTTTGTTCATATTTTCTTGTTTGAACAAGGTGAGGCTGTCTACTTTCAAGCCTTGGCTTAAATGTTTGGTGAATAGTTTTTGTAAATTTTGCTCTAGGAGTTCTACCATTTTGGCTGGGACTGCCCCTGTTAAGGGGATTTGAAATTTGTAATCCTCAAAATAATATGGATGTCCCCATTTGATGAAATTTTCTAATTGGCGTTCTGTTAGCATTTCTTTCAATTTGGGATTGATGGCTTTTTCAGGCTGGGTTTCTCTGAAATGATTGAAATGTCTAACGGAGAGGTTTGCCAGATCACTTATGTTTTTGTCTAAAGTGAGAGGTTCAATGCCAATTTTATTGCCATTTGCTTTTACTTTCATCAGACAGGTGGTGAAGTTGGTTATGGATTGACTAAAAGTTGCGATATTTTCGCATAAATTTTCTTCTGATATACCGACGCGTAGAGAAAAAGGGGCAACTAGAATGGCGTTAAACCCTGTTTTCCGGGCAGGGAGAACCATTTGGAGATGAATTTCAGGGGGGAGGCCAAGAGTATAGGTTTTCTCAGGGGGGGATGAGGTCGCTGCATTAAAGGCTAACCAACCAGAGCCAACTTGCCAAATGGATGATTTGGGTGAGGGAGCAAAGGCTATAAAATATCTCTCTTTATTCATTGCACTCTCACTAGCTTAATTCATCTTTAAAAACTTTAACCTTAAGAGACGGCAACTGTGTGGAGCATTTGCCGTCTCTTAATTATATGCAATTGCATAAAATTCGCTGATGCCATCTGTTCAGGGTTCAGTGGAAACTAAAGAATTGATCAGCACTTAACGACAATACAATCAAAGGTTGTACAAATTGTTAATATCAACCTATCGTCTGTTTTTTTATCTGAATGGGCCGTTCAGCTACGGTTCAGCCGACCTTTTGCAAAATGGATATAACGTTGCGAGATTTTAATTGATGACTATATTTAAACTAAGTTGGTCATCATAATGAGATGATAAATCTTCGGATCTAATTTTAGGTTTGAACCTGAAGTTTGATGATTAGAAATTAAGAAATTTATCAGATTTGTTATAAAGTCTTTGATGTTGTTATATAAAAGGGTGCTAAAAGCATTTTAAGTCTGAAAGAATTGGTGTAAGAATTTATGAGTGTTTTTAAATTTTGCGCAATTTGCAAAAAGGAGAGCGTGATGAAAAATATAACCCTAACTTTGGCTGTAATGGCTGTTGTGGGTGGATTATCAACTGCACAAGCCGCAAGTGATAAAAGCGCGTTTCTTGAAGCTGTCAATAAATCTATGAAAATTTCTGGCCAGATGGCGAGTGGGAAAGTTCCTTTTAATCCTGCTAAAGCTGTGAAGGAAATGAAAAACATTCAAAAAGCTGTTGTTTCTTTTCAAGCGGATGAAGCTGCAAAAGCGCCAAAAAACCTTGTTAGTTGTGCTGCGATTTTGAAGAAAGCGAGCACCAAAGGTGAGGCAGCTGCTAAAGCGGGACAAGGTGCCTTTAAAGCGGCTTATGGAGATTTAGTTACAGGTCATAAGGCTTGCTCTGGTAAGTGATTATTTTTACCTTTGAATAGGTACAATGTACTCTTGTAACCCTTCATTGATTATAAAGATCAGTGAAGGGTTTTTCTATTTCACTACAAAATTTGTTGTGGTACTGGACTATTTGAATGAATAAAATAATTCTTGTTTTTCCCATTATATGAGAGCAATATCCTCTTCTTTTAGTGGAGCTTTATATTCAGTGCACTATTGATATTTAAACGCTTATATATCTGATGTGCGTTTCAAGGATTGTCTTTTAAATAATAGGTTTGTTATGGAAACAACAAAACTGGATATGACAGGTTTATTGTGCCCGTTACCTGTTTTGAAAACAAAAAAAGTTTTGCGCTCATTAGAGACTGGGATGGTTATTGAGGTGACCACGACTGATCCAGGCGCTGTTGCGGATTTTCAATGTTTAGCGGAACAAGATGGACTTGAGTTGCTTGAGCAAATTGAGAGTGTTGAGACATGTGTTCATATTTTGAAGAAGGTTTAAAAGATGCGTCCGACGTATTTTTCAGCTGAACAATTTTTAAATGAACGTCGGCCGATTGACCCAGTGCGTTGTTTTCGCCCACATGCCATTGAACGGGCTGTGAATTGGTTTCAGTCGAAGTTCTTTGGCGGGCTCATTTATGCGGTTAAGGCCAATATGGCGCCTGATATTGTCCGAGCAGTCTCAGACAACGGCGTTCAGAATTTTGACGTGGCGAGTTTAACTGAAGTTGATTTGATTTATCATGGTGTGCCGGGTGCCAATTTATTTTATATGAACCCGGTTAAATCGCGTGCGCATATTCGCTCTGCCTATTTTGATTATGGTGTGCGGTGTTTCGCGCTTGACCATATTGAAGAGCTTGAGAAAATTTTGACGGTTACTGAGGGGGCGAAAGACCTAACCCTTTTTGTCCGTTTGCACTGTGATGATACAGGCTCGGTTTTACCTTTGGGCAAAAAATATGGCGCTGAAGCTTCAGAGGCCATTGAGCTTTTAAAAGCAGTTCAGCAAAAAGCTGAGCGTCTTGGGGTGACATTTCATGTTGGTAGTCAGGCGCTGCAGGCTGAGCGCTATGGTGAAGCGATCCGCTATGCTGGTGATTTGCTGAAGCGCGCTGGGGTGGTTGCGGAGCTTTTAAATGTGGGTGGTGGTTTCCCGATTTTTTATAAAGAAGGCGACCCGGTTGATTTAAGTGATTATGTTCTTCAGATTGAGAATTCTCTGGATGCGTTGCCAATGGTGCAGGGGGCAGAGGTTTTTGCTGAGCCCGGCCGGGCGCTTGTTGCTGAGAGTGAGAGTTTGATTGTGCGGGTTGATGCACGGCGTGGCCAGGAACTTTTTATCAATGATGGTGGTTATGGGGTTCTCTTTGATGCGGCGAATTGTGATTGGGTGTTTCCGCTTCGTTTAATTGGTCATGATGATGGTTCTCATCTTAGATCTCCTGATTTACCGAATAAAGATCTCGTTGGTTTTGAATTTTGGGGGCCAACCTGTGATGCGGCTGACCATATGAAGGGGCCGTTTTATTTGCCCAATTCTGTTAAAGAAGGCGATTATTTAGAAGTTTATAAAACGGGGGCTTATGGGGGTGTTATGGCGTCTGGGTTTAATGGGTTTGGGTGTTATGAAGAGATCATTTTAAAAGATGATGTTATGGGATCTAATTTTGCGCCGATTGTTTCTCAATCCTCTGATCCAGTGTTGAAACTCATTTCATAAATTGCGGAGTTTTTTTCATGCGGCAATTGCAGTATCTGCCAGCTGATTTGGCGTTTCTTGACCCAGTGCGGCCTGGCTCTAACCAACCTCATAGTGCACAAGCTGTAGTCATTCCCTTTGGACTTGAGCAATCAGTTTCTTTTCAAGGAGGAACGGCACGTGGGCCTGAGGCTATTTTGGCGGCCAGTAAAGAAGTTGAGTTGTTTGATGAGGAATATTGGACTGAGATCATTTCAGATTATGAAGTGGCTACATTAAAACCTGCTCCAATTGCAGGACCGTTAGAAGCGGCGCTCAAGCAAGTTGCCCTTATGGTACGTGATGTTTTAAGCGCGGGGAAGTTCCCGCTGGTACTGGGCGGGGAGCATAGCTTAACGGCAGGAGCCATTCGTCCCTATCTTGATCGTTATTCTGACTTGGTTGTTTTGCAGTTTGATGCGCATGCCGATTTGCGTGATGGTTATGAAGGTGAACATTTTTCACATGCAGCTGCCATGCGGCGGGTGCTTGATCACCCTTCAGTCTCATTAGTCGGGGTGGGGCTTCGTAATATTTCTCAAGAGGAAATTCCATTTCTAGAAGCCAATAGAGAGCGGATTACGCTGCATTGGGCGAGTGAGGCCAAGAAGTGGCGGGTGGAAGATATTGTTGCTCCGCTTAAGGGGAAAAATATTTATGTGACTTTTGATCTTGATTGTTTTGATAGCAGTCTCATGCCTGCAACGGGGACACCGGAACCGGGTGGTTTGGATTGGTATCAGGCACTGGATGTGCTGCGAGCAGCGGCTGATGTTGGGACAATTGTTGGTGGTGATATTGTTGAGCTTGCGCCACGCCCCGGCCTTCATGCGTGTGATTTTTTAGCGGCGAAATTGGCTTATAAGCTTTTGAGCTATGCTTTGGTTGATCCGGTGCGGTTGCGGTAGACTCTATTTTCTCTCACGGGCTATTTTTTCGCTGAAAAAGCGAAAAGCCCTCCGAGGGGCGGCGCAACGCGCCGGACGCCCCTGGCGTCATGTCCTACTGCCCTCGGGGAGGGCAGTACTCCTTCTTCGTAATGAGAGATGCTCAGTAGGTGTCTTTTGGGGTGTGCTTCAAGTTCTCCACCCGCAACCTCGTATTAAACTAACTCTCCAGATAAGGTTCGGATGACACCTTCTAACTCATCAAAGTGTGAGATGAGATGGGTTGGGTTTAGGTCTTGTATGGGGATGTCTGTATAGCCCCAGGTTACACCGATAGAGGGGATGTTTGCGTTTTTTGCTGTGAGGATGTCCGTTTTGCTATCGCCGATCATGACCGCTGCCTTTGGTGTGCCGCCGGCTTGCTTGATGGTTTCAAAGAGATGGCGGGCATCTGGTTTTTTAAACGCAAAACTATTCGCTCCCGTGATGGCTTTGAAATGTTTGGTTAAGTCCAGCTTTTCTAACAAGGGTAATGTCAGGTCTATGGTTTTATTCGTGCAGACGGCTAGTGTGTGTCCGTTTGACTTTAATGCCTCCATAGCTTCTAAGGTTCCTTCAAAGGTGTGTGTTTGATCGGCGCTGTGGATGGTATAATGCTCGATTAGAATATGCCAAAGCTCGTCAATCTTCTTATCGTCTAAGTGTTCATTTTTTATTTGGAGAGCACGTTTGATCATCGCCTTAGCTCCCTGACCAATGATAGGGCGAATGGCTGCTTGGTCGCTTGGTTCATAACCCTTTGTCTTTAAGGCATGATCTAATGCAGCAAAGAGATCAGGTGCTGAATTAACAAGCGTTCCATCCAGGTCAAAACATATTGTAAGGGGAGTGGTGGTCATGATTGCTTTCTTCAATTTTTATGGTTTGATGACCTTATAGCTTATATGCATGGATTATTCATCCCCCAAAGCGGCAATATGCGACATTGTTTCTTGATCTTTTGTGGGTGAGTTTGAAAGTGCTCAAAGATTAAATTTTAGGCCCTCCGTAATTTATAGGGTAAAGGCTGACAAAGTTTCTTAAACAGAAAGGGATTGAAAATTGGGATTAGCTTATGAGGGTTTGTTAAATGATCTTGGCAAACGTTTGGATCAGTATTGGAAACGGATTGCCAATGAGCCTCAATTTAATCCTGTTAAACAATTGGCTTTTGAGCTCTCCAGAGACCTTGAAGCGGGCAAATTGTCTCTTGATGATTTTTCGTCTCTTATAAAGATTTTATCTGATCGTGCGTTGGTGAGCCGGGCGGATAATATTCGCAGTTATATTGGCGGCGAGACTATTGAAGATGCAAAAACAAACTCTAAAGGGGAATTAATTCGCTTTCGTAGTTTTGTGCATGAGACAGCCCATCTTGATGGCAAGTTGGTCCCCTTTGAACAATTTAAAGCTGAGTTTGAGCGCCCGCGTTTTGGGGTGGTGTTTACGGCCCATCCGACATTTTCAATTTCAAAAGATTTACGGGCGCTCTTAATTGAGCTTATTGAACAACCAGAGCGGGCGCTAGAACCGGATTTTAAGCGAGTTTGAACATCGGCCAGATGTCGGTTTGGATTTAAGTTTAGAGCAATCTCAGGCGCAAGAGGCTTTTCAAAATGCAGCTAAGGCGCGGCGGGCGTTTCATAAGATTGTGCTTGAAGAAGCGCGGCGGCTTTATCCTAGTGAGTGGATGGGACTACTCCCTTCTGTATTAACGCTTAATAGTTGGGTTGGGTATGACCTTGATGGTCGGACCGATATTCGTTGGTTTGATAGTCTTTGTTTTCGCTTGAAGGAAAAGAAAGATCAGCTTCAGTATCACATTCAATCGATTAAAAACAGTCAAGCACAGATTGAAGAGAAAGAGAGTGAGATAGCTCAGTCTTTAAACCCGGCAATTGAGATGATAGGGGAAGAGATTGAGGCGCTTGAGCAATCTCTCATTTTGTTTGCTGTGCCAGATCCTGGGCCTGAAGATATTAGTAAGGCGGCTAACTTTTTAACATCTGATGAAAGTGGTAAAGCTGATAGCAGGCCGCTTCGTTCCTCATTTCAGAGTGTTCTTCTTTTGGTTGATGAAGCGATTGAGCAGTCCAATGATGATACTGTTTTGTTTGAGTTGTTAGAGCTTAAAGCGGAGCTTTCTTCAGCAGGACTGACCACATCCCATATTCATATTCGCATTAATGCGATGCAGTTGCATAATGCGATCCGTAAACCGCTTGGCGGCGGTGCAGTTGATGTGTCTAGCCTCGTGACGCTTTCAAAACTCGATGAGTTGATTTTGGAAGGAGAGACGGAGACGGTCAATTTTAAATGTTTGGCATTGGAGCGCTCAACAGCGGTGCGTCAGTTTATCGTGATCGCACAGATCTTGAAATATATTGATGGTGATGCGCCGATTAGATTGTTGATCGCAGAATGTGAGCATTCTCTGACGGTTCTATCTGCGCTTTATTTTGCGAAACTATTTGGCCTTGAAGATCGCGTCGATATCTCTCCTTTGTTTGAAACTGAGCGCGCAATGGAGCGCGGAGCTGAGATCATCAAGGCGCTTTTGAAGCTCACATCTTACCGCGATTATGTTTTAAAGCGGGGTCGGATTTCTATTCAAACCGGATTTTCTGATGCGGGGCGTTTTATGGGGCAAATCCCTGCGACCTTGGCGATAGAAAAGTTACAGCGCCGGATTGCGTCTATTTTGAATAATGCTGATCTAGGACACATTGAGGTGTTGATATTTAACACCCATGGTGAATCGATGGGGCGGGGTGCTCAACCATCTACTTTGAAAGAGCGGTTTGATTATGTGCTCACACCTTATGTGCGCAATGCCTATAATGAAAAGGGCTTAAGGTTACATCATGAGGTGAGTTTTCAAGGGGGCGATGGGTATGTGTTCTTTGGCTCTGAGGTTTTGGCCAAAGCAACGCTTTCAGAATTTGTTCGTTCGCATTTGATTGAGGGTGGGGAATTCTCTGATGTGCTGTATGACAATCCTGATTTTAATGAGGATTTGTTTGAGCATGTGAAGACTTATCAAACGAAGCTGTTTGAGAATAAGGATTATCAATCGACGCTTGGGGCGCTTGAGACGAACCTTCTATTTAAAACAGGTTCGCGCAAAACCAAGCGTCAATTTGATGGGCGCCAGGATAACCGGGTGGCGGCGGCCAAGATGCGAGCTATTCCGCATAATGGGGTGCTGCAACAATTTGGTTTTGCTGCCAATGTGATTAGTGGATTTGGCACGGCTTTGCTTTATGACAAAGAACAATTTGCTCGCATTTATCTAAATTCAGCCAGGGCCCGCAGTTTGGTTGGCATGATTGCAAGGGCGCGGCAGCTTTCGAGTGTCAAAACTTTGGTGGCTTATGCCACGATTTTCAATGATGCGTTTTGGGTGACGCGGCCGATTGAGAATATGGAAACGCCCTTAAAGGTGCCGTGCTTGTTGCTTGCCGGGCTTTTGCGCGGTGATGAGCGCCATGACAGGTTTATGCATCTCGCGACTTATTTGCGTGAAGACGATATTTATTTGCATGACCTGTTTAAAGAACTTGGGCTTGATGAATGGCAAAGTCAGGCTGATGGCCATGAGCGAGATGAGGTGATTGAGAGTGATATGCTTCATGCTCTCAGACTAGCGCTTATTATGCATATTTATCTGCTGGGTGGGCGGTTGCCGATTTTGGCTGCGCGTAATGATCTGACGCACAAGGATATTATGAGAATGGTATTAGCGCTTCGGATTGAGGATGCTTTAACGCCATTGCGGGAAGCTTATCCGCGGGCGAAACCTTCTTCTGAGGACTATGATATTCATGAAAAGGCAAGCTATATGGTTGATGAAGGCTCTGATTTTGAAGAGTTAAATGATGAACTGATTGACCCTATGGTAGAGAGTTATGATCTTATTCGCCTGGTTGGCGTAGGGATTGGACATCATTTCAGAGCTTATGGTTAGTCTTGTTTCGGTGTGTAAGTTTTCTATGGGTTGTAATTCTTCATTCGTAAACTAAATTTTCTACTGGTAATCAGCTGTGACAAGTGACATTGTGCGGCGAGATACAAAATCGTGTTCCGAGCTATTTTTAGGAGATGTGGTATGGCTTCTGATGAGTATAAAACAATGGCAGCAAAAGCTGCGCTAGAGCTTATAGAAGATGGCATGAAAGTTGGCTTGGGGACAGGCTCGACGGCGGCGATCTTTATTGATTTGCTTGGCGAACGTGTGAAAGATGGACTTGATATTGTGTGTGTGCCGACGTCTCGTGCCAGTGAAATTCAAGCAGCGAATTTGGGCATTCAACTGGCGACTTTAGATGAAGAACCTTTTTTAGATGTGACCGTTGATGGAGCTGATGAGCTCGATCAGGAGCTGCGCCTGATTAAAGGTGGTGGCGGTGCTCACTTGCGTGAAAAGATCGTTGCTATGGCATCTGATAAAATGGTTGTGATTGCTGATGAAAGCAAGCTTGTTGATCAATTAGGGGCGTTCCCTTTGCCAATTGAAGTTGAAGGTTTTGGCCTGCGCTCAACTTTTGAAATGATTTCTGTGCTTTGTTCTGAACTTGATTTGCGCCAAGAGCTGCATGTGAGAGAAACAGCTGAAGGCGAATTTTATAAAACCGATGGTGGGCACTATATAATTGATGGTCATTTTGGTGTGATCCCAGAACCTGAAGAGTTGGCTGATTGTTTGTCTCTCATTCCAGGGGTGATTGAATCTGGTTTGTTTTTAGGGGTTGCAGAGCGGGCGATCATTGGTGGGGCGTCAGGCGTTCAGGTGATTGAAGCGCCTTTTGATGACGAAGAATTAGTTTAAGAGGAATTCACGTAAATATGACTGATCAGTCTTTTGATTATGACTTGTTTGTAATTGGTGGTGGCTCTGGCGGTGTGCGGGCTGCGCGATTGGCGTCTCAAGAAGGGGCTAATGTGGCGGTGGCTGAAGAATATCGCTATGGGGGAACCTGTGTTATTCGTGGCTGTGTGCCGAAGAAATTATTTGTTTATGCCTCTCGTTTTGCTGGTGAGTTTGAAGATGCACGTGGCTTTGGCTGGGATGTTGAGCCAACCGGCTTTGATTGGACAAAGCTCGTGGAGGCGAAAGACAAAGAGATTAGCCGGCTGAGCCAGATTTATTTGACTAACTTGGAAAAGGCTGGTGTTACAGCCTATCAGGACCGCGCGGTTGTGACGGGCCCGAATGAAGTCAGGTTGGTGAATGAAGGGCGCACGATCACCGCTAAGACAATTCTCATTGCTGTTGGTGGTACGCCATTTAAGCCTAATATTGAAGGGGCTGAGTTCGGCATTACCTCTAATGAAGCGTTTGACCTTAAAGAACTACCCTCACACGTAACTGTGATTGGTGGTGGATATATTGCTGTTGAGTTTGCTTCTATTTTTAATGGGCTTGGCTCAGAGACGACACTTGCCTATCGCGGGCCGGCGGTGCTTCGCGGGTTTGATGAGGATTTACGTCAAGGGCTTACTGAGGCCATGACTGAGCGCGGTGTTGATGTGCGTTTGAACGCAGCACCCAAAAAGATAGAAAAAGCGGGCGACAGTTATGTTCTCCATTTTGAAGATGGTTCATCGTTAGAGACCGGGCTTGTGATGTTTGCCACGGGCCGTGTGCCGTTAACCGAAGGGCTTGGACTTGAGACGGCTGATGTTAAAATTGGGGGCAATGGTAAAATTAAGGTCGATGAATATTCGCAAAGTTCTGTCTCTTCAATCTATGCAGTTGGTGATGTTACGGACCGGGTGAATTTAACGCCGATTGCCATTCGTGAAGGGGCTGCGTTTGTTGAGACCGTCTTTAAGGATAATCCTAGCAAAGTTGATCATAGCCAAATTCCGACAGCTGTGTTCTCGCAGCCTGAAATTGGTACTGTTGGCTTGAGTGAAGATCAGGCCTTAGAGCAGGTAAGCGCCATTGATGTTTATAAAAGTCAATTTAACCCGATGAGAAATACGATTTCTAATCGGGTTGAACGGACATTGATGAAAGTGATAGTCGATCAGGCCAGTCAGAAGGTTCTGGGTGTTCATATTTTAGGGCCAGATGCAGGGGAAATGACCCAGGCGCTGGGTATTGCTTTGAAAATGGGAGCGACTAAGGCTGATTTTGATGCCACGGTTGCCTTGCATCCGTCAGCTGCTGAAGAATTGGTGACTATGAAAGAGAAGTCTTATTCGCGGCCATAGGGTACATTACAGATAAAGTTTTGTTGGTGTTTAAGGCTGTTTCTTAACCACAAACTTTAAAAAGTACCTCAGCATTATGAGTTGTTAGTAGGCTAGCTATAAAAAGCTGGCCTATTTTAGGCTCAGGACCTATTAATTTCATGGGTTTCTGTTGCTCAAAAGCGGTTTAGATACTAAAAGAACAAGTGCAAGCGGGGTCCTTACCCCCTGTAAGTTTGTTTTTGTCTGTCGATAAGACCGCTTTTGAGCAACCCTTTTCAGGGCGCGGCTCTTTTTTGCATCTGTTTGTAAACCCCACTTGACCATAGCTCAGGCTATGCTCTGCGTGGGTTTCACAAACATTCATCA
>CAXIBI010000010.1:0-38180 GCA_964022305.1 uncultured Hyphomicrobiales bacterium
GAATTATAGGATTTACGGTTTCCTTGTAAGATCTGATCAAACCTAGCTTTAAGATCAATAATGCTAAAGGGCTTTATAAGAAATGCATCACATCCCAGTGAAGCTGCTTTTAAAACTTTATTTTTGTTACCCTCATCAGACAAGACGATTATGGGTGTTGTTTGATTTGCCGAAGTTTCATTGTTTCTTAGAAAAGTTATAACCTCTACATCCCTGGTGACAGCTCGATAATTATCATAAATTATGAAATCAAATTGTTTTTCTTCGAATTCATTCATTGCCATTTCAAGATTTAATGCGTCATAAATATTTGTTATACCAATTTCTCTCAGCATCGAAGGTAGGATCTGGTTATAGCTGTCTGCGTTTCTAAGTAATAAAACAGTACAATTACTCACCGTAAAATTATTCATTTTTATTTTAACCCAAAATACCCATCATCAGTGTAGTGAGCATATAAGGGTATAATCATTTTCAACTGGTTAAGTACCTAGGGGTATTGCGTTAATTTAATTGAAAGAAACTAGATACTTATATTCCCTCTCTCCTTAAATATTTTGCCTCTCATTTACTAACTCAATTTTTATTCTTCATAATTTACTCAAGATTTTCGATGTATGATTATTTTGGAACCAACCTTTACGTAATTTATATCAATTTAATCTTCCATTTTTTGATATGCTATCGAGTAGAATAAGGTCAGTCTTTTAAGGCATGAAGAAAACCATCTATTATGAAGACTTTATCGTTGATGAGCGTTGGCATGAGCTTGGGTGTTTTTCTTCCTCGGCAGAAGACATGGTGGCATTTGCCTCGCTTTATGATCCGCAACCGATGCACCTCGATGAAGAGGCCGGAAGGGCCTCGATGCTTGGCGGGTTGGCCAGTTCTGGATGGCAAACGGGCGCTTTGCTCATCAAGCAGATGGTTGAACAGCTTCTCATTAATACCAAAAACTATGGCTCGCCTGGCGTGAAAGAAGCTCATTGGTTGGCGCCCGTATTTCCGGATGATCGTTTATCTGTTCGCTATCAAGTGAAGTCAAAGCGGGTTTCAAACTCAAAACCGCATATGGGCATTATCGACTTTTTCATTGAAGCTCAGAACCAAGCTGGGGAACCGGTGATGACGATGGTCTCTACTCAATTTATTGGATTGAGAGGAACATCATAGGCCATGAGTTTTTATTATGAAGAGATAGAGATTGGTGAAGTGATTGAGCTGGGGGAATTTGAGTTCACGCCTGAATTAATTAAAAGCTATTCTCAAATTTACGATCCCCTTCCCTTTCATTTGGATGAAGAGGTTGCCAAAGCTGGCCCCTTTGGCGCGTTGGCTGCCTCTGGTTGGCAAGTTAGTGCTGTATGGATGCATTGCTTATGCCGGACACTTGGCCAATTAGCTGAAGACAGGCGGGCTTGTGGTGAGCCGGTTGCGACTATGGGGCCCTCGCCCGGGTTTAAAAATATGCGTTGGCTCAAGCCCGTTTTGGCAGGTGATGTGATTTCTTATGAATGTGAGATTACAAATAAGCGCACCACGGCTAGCCGTCCTGATTGGGGAATTTTGTTTTTTCATAACCGCGCCAAGAACCGAGCTGGCGAGATGGTGATGGAATTTGATGGGATCGTTTTTGTTGAACGAAATATTGTGCTCAAAGGAAGCTAGTTGCTTTGTTGACCGTAAGTTTGGAACTTCTTGATCACATCATTCATTTGACGATCGCTTAGCAATTTGGGCTTGCCTAGTTGTTTGAGGGCCCAGAATTGTTTGGCTAGATCTTCAACAATTTCAGTTAGCTCCATAGCTTTGGCTAGATTTTTTTCACCCGTTAACAAACCATGGTGGGCCAAGAGGCAGGCCTTGTAGTTTTTAAAAGCTTTGGCGACACCGTCTGATAATTTCTTTGAGCCAAAAATTGCGTACGGCACGAGAGGTATGATTTTTCCGCCAGCGGCTGCGACCATATAGTGAAAGGGTGGGATTTCTAAATTGGCGCAGGCAATGGTGGTGGCGTAATTGGAGTGAGTGTGAACCAGCGCTTTTACATCCTCATTGGCTTCATAGGCGCTTAGGTGAAATTGCCACTCGCTTGATGGATCGAGGCCTGCTTTATCCCAACTGACCTCTCCGGTTTTGATATTTTTTCTCACCAAGACAATATCTCTAGGTTTTAAATTCTCATAAGGCACACCAGTTGGGGTGATGAGGAACGAGAGTGTTTTTCCATCATTTTCAATAGGATACCTTGCAGAGATGTTTCCTGAATGTCCTGGAGTTAAGCCCTTCGCTTTCATGTAAAGAGCTTGATAGATAATCTCTTCTGCTAGCGCCTTCTGTTGCCGAGAGAGGCTCGACTTGGTTTGCAGTGGTTTTGATAGTTTTGGCTTAAGCGACATTGGAGAGCTCCGTCTTGAGCTCAGCCAACCCTTCTGTAGTGGCGTCAATCACGCCTTTTTCAGTAATCAAACCGCTCACATATTTAGCCGGTGTCACATCAAAGGCGGGGTTGGCTGCTGGGCTGCCTTTGGCTGCGATATCAATAGTCACCACTTCATCTGTATCACTACTGCTCACGCGGCCTGTCATTTGCAGCACTTCTTCTTGGCCGCGTTCTTCAATAGGAATGTCAAAGCCATTATGCAATGTCCAATCTATAGTCGTGCTTGGCAAGGCAACATAAAACGGGATGTTGTTATCATGAGCGGCCAAGGCTTTGAGGTACGTGCCAATTTTATTGCATACATCGCCATTGGCGGCGGTTCTGTCTGTGCCGACGATGCAAAGGTCAACCTTGCCATGCTGCATCAAATGGCCGCCCGCATTATCAACGATGATGGTATGTGGAATTTCTTCATGGCCAAGTTCATAGGCGGTGAGGCTAGCGCCCTGGTTTCTTGGCCGGGTTTCATCAACCCACACGTGAACAGGAATGCCTGCTTTGGCGGCATGATAGATGGGTGACGTGGCTGTGCCCCACTCTGTTGTGGCGAGCCAGCCGGCGTTACAATGGGTGAGGATATTGATGGTTTCTCCTGGAGCTTTTTTGGATGCTATCTCTTTGATCAGCTCTAAGCCGTGGACGCCAATTAATCTGCAGGTTTCCATATCATCAGCGACGATTTCAGCCGCTTTTTTATAGGCGGCTTCTAAGCGTGCCTCTGGTGCTAGTGGCAAGAGATGATTAGTCATGACGGCGAGAGCCCAGCGCAAATTCACCGCTGTTGGGCGCTGTGCGTTTAAAAAATCACTCGCCTTGGACATGGCGTCGTCAGACGCATCATTTTTTAAAGCGAGGCAAAAGCCGTAAGCTGCTGTTGCGCCGATCAAAGGAGCGCCCCTGACCAACATAGCTTTAATGGCGTGGCCGGCGTCTTCTACGGTTTTGAGGTTGGCGATAATAAACTCATGCGGCAATTTGGTTTGATCGATAATGTCAACTGACCAGCCATCTTCGTTAAGCCAGATGGTTTGGTGTGTAATGCCATTAATGCGCATGGGAGTTACCTCTTATTTTATTGCCTTTTTATTGATTGGATTAAATTTTCCAATGCTTGTAGGAATTCTGACCGATCTTTGGCTGTAAATCCAGGATTATATCCTTTTATCTCCCCTGTTTCACGCAGCTCCTGGTTGAGCTCACGCATGGCAAGGGCCATACCGATATTATCATCTGTGAAAGCTTTGCCATTGGGGCGCAGAGCGTGCGCTTGTTTCTCCATGGCTCTGGCGGCTAAGGGGATGTCTGAAGTGATGACGATGTCATTTGAGGTGGCGTTTTCAACGATCCAGTTGTCTGCCTCATCTGGACCTTCTGAAACAATAACTCGCTCCACTAGTGGATGATCATCTAAGCGCATCCATGAATTTGAGACGAAGATGATATTTAGCCCGTGGCGCACTGCGACCTTCACAGCTTCATCTTTTACAGGGCAGGCATCTGCGTCTATGTAGAGTTTCATTAATCGCCCTCAAATTCCATTAAAGCATGGCAAGGGATGCCGAGTTCTTCGCATTTTTTAGAGCCGCCGATGTCGGGGAGGTCAACGATGAATGAGGCGCCTAAGATGTCGCCGCCTAATTGTTTTACTAATTTTGCCGCTGCTTCTAATGTGCCACCCGTGGCGATGAGGTCATCGACGATGAGGATTTTTTCACCTTGGTCGATGGCGTCTTTGTGGATTTCCAGTTCGTCCGTCCCGTATTCAAGCTCATAAGTTTCAGAGATGGTTTCAAAAGGGAGCTTGCCTTTTTTGCGCACAGGTACAAAGCCAACGCCTAATCTATCAGCAATCGCACCCCCTAAGATAAAGCCTCTTGCTTCAATGCCAACGACAGCGTTGATGCCTCTTTCAAAAAAAGGTTCAGCCATATTATTGATTGTTGCGCGAAAGCCCTCACCATGACTAATCAACGTGGTTACATCTCTGAACATGATACCTGGCTTTGGGTAATCTGGGATGGTGCGAATAAGTGCTTTTAATTCTTCATTATTCATTTGGGCGTCCCCTCACTTAGTTATCTTCTTATTTTTAATGGCTCCCCTCACATTGCAAGGGCTCAAACATCTGAATGTTTAAAAGATTTATGTGACGTTTTTTTCTCTCTCACCTTTATCCCATCTAAAAACCTCATCACCAACAGGTATTAAGGCCACTTAACAACTGGTGGCATGGATGAGAGGATTGAGCTGACATTACCGCCTGTTTTTAACCCGAAAATAGTCCCGCGGTCATAAAGAAGGTTATATTCAACATAGCGCCCGCGTCTTACGAGTTGCTCTTCTCTCATTTGCTCTGTCCATTCAGAATTGAAATTCCGTCTAACAAGCTCGGGATAGATTTCTTTAAATGCCTTGCCAACTGACTGAGTGAAGGCAAAATCATTCTCAAAATTAGCTGAGTTCAGATAATCATAGAAAATCCCACCGATACCTCGTGGTTCGTCTCTGTGAGGGAGATAAAAATATTCATCGCACCATTTCTTCAATGCCTCATAATCAGCCACATCATGGCCGGCACAGGATTGTTCCATTGCTTTATGGAAGGCAGTTGTATCTGCATCATCTTGAGTTCTGCGATTATCCAAAACTGGGGTCAGGTCCGCTCCGCCGCCAAACCAGCTTGTTGTTGTGTTCACAAAGCGCGTGTTCATATGAACGGCTGGGACGTTTGGGTTATGTGGGTGAGCAATGAGTGAAATGCCCGAGGCCCAAAAGTTTGGATTTTCACTTGCGCCTGGAATTTGCGCTCTGAATTCAGGGGAGAATTCACCATGAACGGTTGAACAATGTACGCCGACTTTTTCAAAGACACGCCCGCTCATCATTGACATGACACCGCCGCCGCCTTTGCTGCCATCGTGGTTTTCTCGCTCCCACGGCGTGCGCTCAAAACGACCGGCTGGCACATCTTTTGGCAAATAGTCCGCAAGTGGCCCTTCTAACTCATCTTCTAATTTTTCAAATTCGGCGCAAATTTGATCGCGTAGAGTTTCAAACCATGTTCTGGCTTGCTCTCTTAGATCATCTAATTCTTCTGGTTCTGCGTGAGGCTTCTTGTTGGCGAGATTGTCTTTGTTCATCATATTATGAGGGCCTTATTTTTTAACTCTTTTTGAAACCTGTTGTTTGGCGCACAGCTTCACCTAATATCATGGCGCCAGCAACGGCGATATTTAGTGAGCGCATATCATTCTGCATCGGAATGGTAATTTTTTCATCAGCCCTTTCGGCCACATCTTCTGGCACGCCGGCTGACTCTCTTCCTAATAACAAAATGTCGGTCTCCTTAAATTGAAAATCAGTGTAGACCTGATCTGTCTTGGTTGTAGTTAGGATGAGACGCCCCTGATTTCTTTGATTTGAGTCAAGAAATTGGGCAAAGGATAGATGGCGGGTTAGGTCTACTTTTGAGATATAATCCATGGCTGATCGCTTCAGCGCTCTGTCTGACATATCAAAGCCGGTTGGCCCAATCACATCTAATGGGACATTTAGACACGCTCCTAATCTTAATAAGGTTCCCATATTCTGAGGGATGTCTGGTTGATAAAGAGCAAGCCGCACTTTGTTTTAATCCTTTTTTTACCTAAAGCATAAATTTTTCGCTTTAAAATAGATGGATGCTTTAGAATTTTCTTCCAGCGCACAATTTTTCCGATCCTCGTTTCACTCCGGTCGGATTGTTTTTTTGCTAGCGCGCAATTTTTTCGATCCTCGTTTCACTCCGGTCGGATTGTGCTGTTAATTTTTCTTTTTTAAACGGATTTGGGCTTTATGCCACATTTGTCTTTTAAGGCAAAGATGATAGGTACAGAAAATAGCTAAACAGTTTGATGGCCTATTTTGATTTTGTGAAATATTTTGCTCTCGTCACAAATTTTATTCATTTGTGCACCTCGTTTTTCTTATTATTTTGACTTTTGAGGCCGCGGAAGAGTGCAGTTTGCTCGGTTCTTTTCTCTGATCCGTTAAAAACTCAATTTTTTTTTGAAATGCGGTCAATTGTTTGCAACTCACCCCTTGTGATTTCGGCAAAAGAGTGGCAGTAAAAGGCGCAATTACATATTAATGATTTTCTTTGCTCTCATATTTCGTATCTGCGGCTGGTTATACACAATTGTTTTGGCATAAAGTTGCAATTTTTTGGCTTTTTGTAAAATACTTACCCCTAACTCGGGGCGAATCGGTGTTGATACAAATAGGCTAGTGAAGTTTTGTCTGTTTGCTGCTTTTTGAACAGCTTATTTTTGCATTTTGATAATGCTTTTTCTTAAGGGTCATCGGACCCTTGTTAACACGCTTTGAAATAGGTTCACCTTTCGTGATGTAAACTTCACCCTTGGCGAATTAATCTGATTTTCAAGGCAAAACTCTAAGGGAGGCTAATTTGTCTTCAGACCATAATGATGAAGGCCGTCGGGATTTTTTGATGGTCGCTGCTGGTTCTTTTGCTGCTGTTGGCGCAGTGGGTGCCGTTTGGCCACTCGTTGACCAAATGAACCCTGATGCTTCAGCTAAGGCACTTGCTTCGATTGAAGTTGATTTGAGCCCAATTAAAGAGGGACAAGCCGTGACTGTTATGTGGCGCGGTAAACCTGTGTTTATTCGTAAGCGTACTGCTGACGAAATTAAACAAGCTGTTGAGGCTGATGGTATTGATATGCGTGACCCGCAAGCTGATGGGGAACGCGCACAAAAGCCTGAATGGCTCGTGCTGATCGGTATCTGTACGCACCTTGGTTGTATTCCTCGCGGACAATCAACAGGTGATGTTCAAGGTGAATATGGTGGCTGGTTCTGCCCTTGCCATGGTTCGCACTACGATACATCAGGCCGTATCCGCAAAGGTCCTGCACCTACGAACCTTGAGGTGCCGCCTTATGCCTTTATAACAGACACGAAAATTAAAATTGGTTAGGAGCAAACATGTCTGATCATAGCTCAAGTTACGTTCCTTCCAACGCTGTGACGCGTTGGCTAGATGAACGACTACCGATCATACGTTTAATGTATGATTCATTTATTGTGTTCCCGACACCGCGGAACCTTAACTACCTTTGGACATTTGGCGGCATTTTGACGTTCTGCCTTGTTGTGCAAATTATCACTGGTATCGTGCTGGCCATGCACTTTGTGGCTCATGGCGACCATGCTTTTGCTTCTGTTGAGCATATTATGCGTGATGTGAACTGGGGTGACCTTATTCGCTATACCCATGCGGTTGGCGCTTCTATGTTCTTCTTTGCAGCTTATGTGCACCTTTTCCGTGGTCTTTATTATGGATCTTATAAATCTCCTCGTGAGATTATCTGGATCTTTGGTGTGGTGATCCTTCTTTTGATGATTATCACAGCATTTATGGGCTATTCACTGGTTTGGGGACAAATGAGCTTCTGGGCGGTGACTGTGATTACCAACCTCTTTACAGCTATTCCATTTGTTGGTGAGACCATCACACAATGGATTTGGGGTGGTTATTCTGTTGGTGACCCAACTCTCAATCGCTTGTTCAGCCTGCACTATCTCTTCCCATTTATTATTGCAGCCCTTGTTGGTTTGCATATTTGGGCATTGCATGTTGTTGGCTCAAACAACCCAACTGGTGTTGATGTGAAGACAGAAAAAGACACTGTTTCTTTCTTCCCGTTTTATGTGATTAAAGACGGTTTTGCGGTTGTTCTCTTTATGCTTCTATTCTCATGGTTTGTTTTCTATGCGCCAAATTATCTTGGCCACTCAGATAACTTCATTGAAGCTAATCCTCTGCAAACACCGCCGCACATTGTGCCTGAATGGTACTTCTTACCGTTCTATGCAATCTTGCGTGCTATTCCAGACAAGCTTTTGGGTGTGATTGCTATGGTTGCAGCGATTGTAGTGCTGTTTGTTATCCCATGGCTTGATACATCTAAAATCAGATCTGTGAGCAATCGTCCGCTATTCAAACCATTTTTCTGGTTGTTTGTGGTGACGTGCTTGGCGCTTGGTTATTTAGGATCGAAAAATCCTGAAGGCTATTATCTGATCTCTAGTCAACTTTTCACAGCTTATTACTTCATTTTCTTCCTTGTGATTATGCCTGTGGTTGGTTTGATTGAAACACCTAAGGAGTTGCCTGACAGCATTACAGAGGCTGTAGAGGGTAAATCTGGTAAAGAAGGAGCTTCATCATGAACTCTATTCTAAAAAATACAATGAAGGTTGCATCTCTGCTATCTGCTGCTCTTCTCAGTTCTAGCTTCTTGGCTGGTTCTGCGCTTGCAGCTGGTGGCGCTGGCCCGGAAGTGAAACGGCAAGAATGGAGCTTTGGCGGCTTTAATGGCCAATATGACAAAGCTCAATTGCAACGTGGTTTTGGGGTTTACAAAGAAGTTTGTGCTTCTTGTCATGGCTTGAAGCTGCTTTCTTATCGTAACCTTGTGCAAAAGGGTGGTCCTGAGTTTTCTAAGGAACAAGCTTTAGCTATTGCGAAAGAAGCCACTGTTGTTGATGGTGTCAATGAAGATGGTGAACCAAATGAACGCCCTGGCAAATTGTCAGATCGTTTCCAAGGACCATTTAAAAACGAAGCTGAAGCGCGCTCTGCAAATAATGGTGCTTACCCACCTGACTTTTCAGTGCTTGCAAAAGCTCGCACCATTCACCGCCATGTGCCATGGTACACAGAGCCTTATTGGTGGGCTTATGACATGATCACAGCTTATGAAGAAAAAGGTGCTGATTATATCTATGCCTTGCTCACAAACTATAGCACGCCACCTAATGGTGTCGTTCTTGGTGATGGCATGAACTATAATAAATACTTCCCTGGTCATCAGATTGCGATGGCTAACCCACTTACTGATGATGCGGTTGAATATACAGATGGGACACCAACCACTGCAGCACAACACGCTAAAGACGTAACAGCCTTTATGGCGTGGGCTGCTGAGCCGCATTTGAATGAGCGTAAGAATATGGGTAAACGCGTACAGATCTATCTATTGATCTTTGCTCTTCTCTTGTTCTTAGCGAAAAAGTCAGTTTGGTCACGTCAAAAACACTAAGCCAAACCGACCATCTTTAGAGCGTAATATTTTTAGATCAATTTAAAGATACGCTCTAGTTTTTTGTTTAAGCGAGTTGTTTTTCGCAAAACCGTTACCACTTTTGCGCAACACGCTATAGTACTAAAAACTTAAAGCCGGCTCTTACTTGAGCCGGCTTTTTTTATGGACGGGCTCAGCCTTTTTATGGTTTGGTTTGTGGAGCAATTAATCATAGAAGACAGGGATGGGCTTTATGACACAATCAGTTTTAGGCATTGTTGGTGGCAGTGGCATTTATGAACTTGATGAAATTAAAAACGCAGAATGGCGGCAGATAGACAGCCCATGGGGGGCTCCATCAGACGCCATTTTATTTGGTGAGATAGATGGCCTACCCGTTCGCTTTTTGCCGCGCCATGGCAGAGGACATGAGCAATCGCCCTCAAGTATTAATTACCGGGCGAATATTGATGCACTTAAACGAGCTGGTGTGACTGACTTGGTTTCTGTCTCAGCTTGCGGATCTTTGCGTGAAAATTACCCACCTGGCCATTTTGTTTTGGTTGATCAGTTTATTGACCGCACCTTTGCGCGTGAAAAAAGCTTCTTCGGCCCTGGGTGTGTGGCTCATGTGGCTATGGGAGATCCGACTAGTCCGCTTTTAGCTGATGCTGTAGAGGCAGCTGCCAATGCTCATTCTCTTGCCATTACACGCGGTGGCACTTATTTAGCAATGGAAGGTCCGCAATTTTCAACGCGTGCAGAGAGTGAGCTTTATCGCTCTTGGGGTTGCTCTGTGATTGGTATGACCAATATGCCAGAAGCCAAACTCGCTCGGGAAGCTGAAATTTGTTACACCAGCCTTGCTATGGTTACCGACTATGATTGTTGGCATGACGATCATAGCGAAGTGGATGTGGCTGAGATCATTCGCGTGCTTAGAGATAATGCCTCTCGCGCTAAACAACTTATTTTGCAATTGGCTAAAGATTTCCCACGTGAACACCCGAAATGCCCTGTCGGTTCAGACACGGCACTAGAGGTCGCTATCATCACACCACCAGATCAACGTGACCCGCAAGTTATGGCGAAATTAGATGCGGTTGCAGGCCGGGTGTTGGGTTAATCAAGCTGCCCACAAAGGGTTCACTAAATGGCGAGAACTATTGCCTTATTGCGCGGTATTAATGTTGGGGGGAGGAATAAACTCCCTATGGCCGATCTAAAAGCTCATTGTAGCAAGCTTGGGGCGACTGACATTGAAACCTATATTCAATCTGGCAATGTTGTGTTTTCTGCACCAGAGATTGAGCCACTTAAATTTTCAAATGATTTAAGCAAAGCCATTGAGGTAGCTCATGGCTTTGCTCCTGCTATTTTAGTGATTGCTGCGAAGGATTTCGACAAAGCCATTCGCAATTGTCCTTTTCCCAAAGATGAGCTTTCAGATAAAATACTGCATTTTTATTTTTTGTCTGACACTCCATCAGAACTAGACGCAAATAAATTAGATGATCTAAAGGTTTCATCTGAACAATGGGCGATTAAGGGAAAAGTTTTTTACCTTTATGCCCCTGATGGATTTGGTCGTTCTAAATTGGCTGCAAAGGCAGAGACCATATTGGGGGTTCGTGCGACTGTGCGTAATTGGCGTACCGTTACTAAGTTACAAGCAATGTTGTAAATACTATCACCTTTACCCACGTATTCCGCTTTATCTCTATCCGGAAGCCTTTAAAGATGTGCGCCCTATCTTGGAAAAAGAGCACTCTCCTATCACTGAGGTTGAAGGTTTATAAATTATAAACCTTCACTAAAGCAGCGGATTCTAGAGCTTTTATACCCTTCTAATAGTAGTTAAAGCCTTAAATCGGCAAATATTAAGTCAAAATTAATCAGGATTGCACATTATACTAAGTTGATCTTAATCTTATTCAATCTAATTTAAGAGTATCATTTGATACTATAATTTGGTTTTTAAGTTTTTGGAGCTTTGCACTTATGTATTTATCAAGGCTACTCTATTATAGCGTTAATGCTGTTCAGTCTCAGGAAGGGTCTCTGCAGCAGGAGCTAAAGTCTATTTTGCTTGCCTCTCAGCGCAATAATCCGCCGCTGGGTGTCTCTGGTGCTTTGATTTTCAATTATAGTTATTTTGCGCAAGTGCTTGAAGGTGACCGGAAGGCCATTACCAATATTTTCTGCAAAGTCTCTAAAGATCCGCGCCATAAAGATATCGTTTTGCTTGAGGTGGAACCTATTTCTGAGCGGTTATTTAGTAACTGGAATATGTCTTTTGTGGGTGGTGCTGTAACTGAGAATGAATTGCGCCGTTATGGAACGTCTGCTCAATTCCATCCTGAAAAGATGACTGCGCAGAGCTTACTTTTATTTGTTCGTGAAGTGATTGATGCGAGCAATTCCAATTCACGGGCAAAAGCTTCTTAATTTTCCCCCTCACTTAGCTCAGCTAATAATTCTTCTCTCGATAATTGCCTGTTTGATTTTAGCCATTTAGTCACTAGTTTATCTAAGGTTGCTCCAAGTTCTGGCCCTGGCTTTATTCCCTTTTCTATGAGGTCTACCCCTTTTACTGGAAATTCAATTTGTGGCTCTGATTGGTGCTTGGTAATTTCTCTAACCAGGTCTTTTTTCTCTAACGGACTGTCCCCTAAGGCATAGAGAGTTTTTAAAAGAGTTATGTAATTTTCAATCCCTTCATTGTGAAGGTATTTGTTTTTCTCAAAATTGTCTCTCGAGCTCTGTGGGTTTATAGACTTAGCTAGATAAGCTTTTTCTAAAGACGCCTTGCCTCTTAATTCCACCTGCTCTGTTTCTCTTCTTGATAGCCTAAACCGTTCTTTTAACCTTTCTGCATCTCCCTTATGCCAAGCGGCTAGCACAGCTAATCTTAAAGCCGTGTTTGCTGGTTGGCCTACCTCTTCTTCTATTTCCAATAGCTTGTAAAAGGCAGAGATGTTTGGCGCTGTTCCGACTAAAAGAGTGAGTAGGCCATTTTGATATAACTCCTTGATGATCGGTTTCGGCTCTGGAGCTTTTAGAATTTTGAAAAGCTCAGCTTTAATCCTTTCCGCAGATAAGGTTCTTAAACCGTCTCGCAAGTTTATGGTGGCACTTAAAGCTTCTGGGTCAAATGGTGGATGGCTGTAATAAGAAGCGAAGCGGTAATATCTGAGACACCGTAAATAATCTTCTCTTATGCGATCTTCAGCGTTTCCGATAAATCTTACGGTTTTGGTTTTGATGTCATCTAAGCCCTGATTTAAAGGATCTTCAATTACTCCCTCAGAGGTGACGTATAACGCATTGATGGTGAAATCTCTGCGGTTTGCATCCTGAAGCCAATCTTTACCGAACTTTACAATGGCTCTGCGACCATCGGTTTTAATGTCTTCACGAAGGCTTGTGATTTCAAAAGGGGTTTTATTGATGATGAGAGTGACAGTGCCGTGCTCTATACCAGTTGGAATATATTTAATCCCAGCATTCTTTGCTTTTGCTATCACCTCTTCAGGAGTGTAAATGGTTGCTAAGTCAATATCTTCTACTTGTTTGCCAAGCAAATGATTGCGCGGGGCACCGCCGACGATTTTGACCTCATCTCCTTTTTCAAGCAGAACCATGAATAGCTTTTGTAGCTCATTCTCTTGCAACCAACTGGCATTTTTGATGTTGTTTACACTTGAAGGCGTCATGAATTGAGAGTGCTCTGCTTTTGGTTGGATGAAGCTCTAAATCTCTTCTTCTGTAAGATCTTTTGTCTTTTTTGGTTCTTTCTTCTTTTCAGACGATTTCTCTTTGTTAAACGGTTCAATATAGCCCGGGATAACTTTCCCGTCCTTTACAGTGGGAGGATGATAAATGCCATCTTTTACTTTGTTACCAAATGTAATTTGTGTGATGTAAAATATGAGCATGAACACAAAGCCAATGGCAAAGAGCCCCTTTAATGGCATTTGGCTCCAAAATGCGGCTTTATCTTCTGGCTTTTTATCTATGATGATATAGGCACCATAAATTATGAGTGGGAGAAATATCAGTAAAAGATTAATTGCAATAACCCGTGTCATTCAATTCCTCGCTTAATTAAATTCTAATAGATAATTTCAATCCGTTTTAAATCGCCCGGCTAGCTCTCTTAATATAGCAGCGGTTGCCCCCCAAATGTAATAGTCTTTATAGGGGAGCACCCAGAATTCTCTTCGTCTTTCTTTAAAAATCATAGACTCTCGTTTGAAATTATTAAGATCGAGCAGCAAATTAAAGGGCAGCTCAAAAATGTCTTCTACCTCCTCTTCAGCCTTTTTGTATATATAGGGAGGTGATACCTCACCAACTATGGGAGTGATATTATAGCCAGTAACCGTTTGATAGAGAGGAAGTTTGCCAAGTATCTTAATTTGGTTTGGCTCTAAACCGATTTCTTCTGATGTTTCTCTAATTGCTGCATGGCTTGGTGACAAATCCTCTTGATCTATTTTTCCGCCTGGAAACGCGATTTGCCCTTTGTGCTTGGAGAGGGATAATGTTCTCTTCGTTAAAATGATGTAAGGGGCATTATCTCTTTTTACAAAAGGGATCAGGACTGCGGCCTCTTTAAAGGGTGACTGGTATTTGTCAAAATTCTCTTCATCTTCGCGCGAAAAGGGAGAGACGATATTCTCCTCGTGAAGCTCCATGGTGATATGGGCCAATGTTTGACTTAAATTGGTTTCACTTAAATTTTGCATGTAGGCCCGTGAGCTTTGTTATTGGCAGTTTTCTGCTTTTTCAATTTTGAAGAATGTACCATGGCTCCAAACACCTAAAAACTCTTCACCATCGATTGTTTCTGTTTCTATATTATTTGCAAGTTCATAATAAACGGGGCGGCTAAGACGAGCCTCAAGCACATTTTCTCCTTCATGTCTTATTTTTATATATGGCTTTAGAGTTTCTTGATTTTCTTGGATTTGAAACCGCAATGGATTTTCAGTGCTTGCTTCAACCCTGTCTCCGACATTTGTTCCCATTGAGATCACTTGGCCATCATCACCCTGCTTGATCTCCATATCTGTGATGATGAAAGGCACATCTTTCACCTCGATCAGCATTTTCTCAACTGGCGTGACCAGATAATACTCCCCCTCTTCGCGCTTAATAACCGAGGCGAAAAGTTTCACTAATTTCTGACGGCCAATCGGGGTTTTATTATAAGTCCAGGTTCCATCTTCTTCTATTATGAGATCGAGCTTGCCGCAAAAATCAGGGTTCCATAAATGTACCGGAGCGCCGGATGTACTGGTCTGGTTTTTACCTTCTTCTGAAGTTTTGAGATTTTTAACCAAGTTCTCTAAACTGGCATGGTTTTCGGGGTTTGGCACTTTAGTCGATGAGCTCATGATCTCTTTCCCCATAATCCATTGTAATATAGTAATAAATTAACTTTATTTATACCTGCCATGGCTTCAACATGATTAACTTTTAAATTGAGGCTCACGGGATTGTGTGTTTCTTGTTATAGATTAATCACATCATACTTACATATAGACTATTTTCAATTTTAACAGGGGTCGGTATACTTATTTTATGACCAATATTAGTCAAACCGGTGACAAAATCATCGAAGAGGTGGAAGCGGCCAGCGCAAAAATCAATAAGATTAAAGCGGCAGCTTCATCTAAAATCTATGGACAAGAACCTGTTATTGACCTTGCTTTAATCACGATTTTAAGTGGTGGGCATGCGCTTTTAATTGGTGTGCCTGGTTTGGCCAAAACGCTATTAGTTGAAACACTTGGTACTGTTCTTGGTCTTAGCAACAAACGTGTTCAATTTACTCCTGACCTCATGCCCTCTGATATTCTCGGCGCTGAAGTGCTTGAACAAGCCGAAACGGGTGAGCGCTCATTCCGTTTTATTAAAGGTCCGATCTTTACTCAGCTACTCATGGCAGATGAAATAAACCGGGCTAGCCCGCGTACTCAATCTGCGCTTTTACAAGCTATGCAGGAAAAACATGTGACTGTAGCTGGCACAAGTTATGACTTGCCTGCCCCGTTTCATGTACTTGCTACTCAAAACCCGCTTGAGCAAGAAGGCACCTACCCTTTGCCAGAGGCGCAACTTGATCGCTTTTTAACACAAATTGATGTGAACTATCCTGATAAAGAAGCTGAGCGCAAAGTGCTCTATCATACCACTGGCACAGAAACCCAGACGATTGAAGCGATTGTTAATGGTGAAGAACTGATTTCTATGCAGCATCTTGTTCGCCAACTCCCTATTGGTGAGACGATTGTTGAAGCGATCTTGGATTTGGTGAGAAGCGCACGGCCTGGTGAAAATGATGCTCTTCCTGAAATTAATGAAATGATCGCTTGGGGCCCGGGCCCGCGTGCTGCACAATCACTTTCACTTGGTGTCAGAGCTCGTGCGATGATGGATGGGCGGCTTGCCCCTTCACTTGATGATGTTGCAGCGTTAGCTGAGCCGGTTTTAAAACACCGTATGGCCCTGACATTTGATGCCCGCACACGTGGTGTCACTTTGAGCGATATCATCAATCAGCTTACAAAAAATGTTCTTGATATTTAATCTTTTGAGGAGATCTGTCACGCTTGTCACAAGGACCTGACATATCAGCGATTTCAGCACGTGAAGCTGAGGCACAGACTTTAAGTGCCTTGATGCCTGACCTTATTTTAAGTGCACGACAAATCGCTCAGACATTGGCTCATGGTCGCCATGGGCGTAAGCGTGCTGGGCCTGGTGAAAGTTTTTGGCAATTTCGTCCTTATCAAAACTACGAATCTATGACGGCCATTGACTGGCGGCGCTCTGCTAGTACGGACCATCTTTATGTGCGCGAGAAAGAGTGGGATACTGCTCACACCTTTTGGCTCTGGATTGATCTCTCACCTTCCATGTGGTTCAAATCAAAATTAGCGCAAACAACTAAAGCTGAACGGGCCATTGTGCTAGGATTAGCGCTGGCAGAGATGTTAGTTCGCTCTGGTGAGCGTGTTGGAGTTTTAGGGCTTATGCGCCCTCGAACCAATCAGGATATTGTCCCTCGTATTGCTGAACGTTTGATTTATGGGCAAAGTCACCCAGAGCTTCACAGTGGAATTCCCAAAAATGAAGCTATTTCGCGTTATTCTGAAGTTATTCTCATAAGTGACTTTTTAGATGAACTGGAAACCCTGTCTGAAGGACTTCAAAAGATAGGTGGACACCAAGTTGGTGGCACGGCTGTTCAAATCATCGATCCTTTTGAAGAGAGCTTTCCCTTTGAGGGGCGCGTTGAATTTAAAGATGTACAATCTCATGAGCGTGTGATGGTTGAAAATGCAGGTGAACTTCGCGCCCGCTATAAAGAGGCATTTCAAAAAAGAAAAGCTGATTTGGGCACTATTTGCCGCCGGTTAAATTGGGGGCATCTCATTCATCACACAGATCGCTCTGCTCGCTCTGGTCTTTTAAATATTCATGGCTTTTTATCTTCGCATTATTATTCAACAGGTGCGATGACACATGACCCTGCGACCACATCCTCTTTAATCTTACCAACGGATCCGTCTCTTGAAAGTTCTGACGAACAAAATGGCAGCAAAAAAGGTCTTGCTTCCAAAGCTTCTGGTTTATTGAGAGGAGGAGCGCAATGAGCTTTGGTCTTTTAAGCTTCCTCACTCCCTTGCCCTTGCTTGGCTTGCTAACTCTGCCGGTTATCTGGTGGCTGCTGCGCTCTACACCACCAAGTCCTGATAGACAGGTATTTCCACCGACCCGCATCTTAAAACGGCTTTTGCAAAATGAGACAACGGCCTCCAAAAGTCCCTGGTGGCTAACTTTGCTAAGGCTCATTGTTGCAGCTTTTATCATTTTTGCATTGGCACAGCCGGTTTTAAATAGTGCTAAACCGCTCTTAGCCAGTGATGAGACTAACAAATCAGCTGAGACAAAAAAGGGTCCTGTGGTCCTGATGGTTGATAATGGTTGGGCGTCTGCCTCTCAATGGGAATTGCGCAAAATTATGATGTCGCAAATCTTAACTGATGCGCAAAAACAAGAACGTTTGGTTTTTCTCCTCCCAACAGCGCCTGAAAAAAGAACCGGGGCTCTCACTCCTTTAAGTGCCTTAGATGCTCTTAATCAAATCGAACGTATAGAGCCCACTCCCTTTCACTCTGCGCCAGCAAATGCTTTAGAGCAATTACAAGCAGGGTTAAAAGTCTTTACTGAGGGAAATGCTAATCTTTTACAAAACAGCGCCCTTTATTGGCTGGCTGATGGATTAAACCATGACAAAGCAGAGACAGTACAATCTCAATTGAAAAACTTAAAAGAAGCTGGGTTTCGCTTGCATCTGATTTTGCCTAATCAAAACACCTTGCCTCTTGCCTTGAGTGCACGTCTTGGGCAAGGCGGTGTTTTATATGGAATGATCAAGGGCACGCCTAGTGAGAATGAACGTACTGGCGTGGTGCTAGCGCTCTCTGGACAAGAGGAAGTTTTAGGCCGAGCCACTTTTGTGCTTCCTCCAAATCAGACATCTGTTGAAGCCCGCATCGATCTGCCACTTGAGATCCGCAATCAAATCAAAAAACTTAAAATTGAGGGACAAAATTCTAGTGGCAGTGTTTTCCTACTTGATCAACGTTCAAACTGGCGGCGGGTTGGCCTCATCTCGAATGAAAGAGGTGAGCGGGCTCAGCCTTTGCTCTCTCCTCTTTATTACATTCGCCGGGCACTAGAGCCCTTTGCCGAGCTTGTTAATGCTGGCTCAGGTGAGATGGCTGAGACAATTGATAGCTTTACTGAGCAAAATATTTCAGTGATCATGATGGCTGATATTGGGCGCCTGGTTGGCGCGCCATTACTGCGCTTAACCGAGTGGGTTGAAAAGGGAGGCGTTCTTGTTCGCTTTGCTGGCCCTCATATGGAAGAAAGCCAGGATAGTTTACTTCCTACTCCTTTGCGCCAGGGAGGCAGACGATTAGGTGGCTCTCTCTCTTGGTCGAAACCACAGGCTTTAGTCGCATTTGATGATCAAAGCCCGTTTTCTGGCTTAGCGATCCCTGAAGATGTTGTTGTAACACGTCAATTACTCGCTGACCCTTCTCGTCTTTCAGATAAGGTTCAAATTTGGGCGCGTTTAAAAGATGGAACACCTCTGGTGACTGCAACCAGAGAACTTGATGGTTGGGTGGTACTTGTTCATGTGACAGCTAATTCGGATTGGTCAAACCTTCCTCACTCTGGCTTGTTTGTTGAAATGTTGCAAAGATTAACTCAACTTTCTGTTGGAGGCCTCGGTGAAAAAGCTCAATCTGGATCTTCAGAGAGCGAAACTCAAGAGGCTGGTGATAACGGAAATGCCAGCTCACTTCGCCAAGCAAATGAAGTTTTGCTTAGTCCTTATCGCTCATTAAATGGATTTGGTCTTTTGGTAAAACCGCCTGTGACCGTTGAACCGATTGCCTATCGCAATTTGAACAAAACTAAAATTTCAATCAAACACCCACCAGGTTTTTATGGACCTCTTGACCAAACTGTTGCCCTTAATCTCATGGAACAAACAACTGAATTACAAAAAGGTGACTATTCTAATATCGAGGCGACCATACTCCCTTATCGTAAAGCACCGGAGCGTGCTTTAAGAGGGCCTTTATTTATCGCTGCATTTTTATTGTTGATTTTGGATAGTATCATTGTGCTCTTTATGCGTGGTGTTTTCTCATTTAATCGCTTACGGCAAGGCGTTGCTATAGGCCTCTTCTTTAGTCTTGCCTCTCTTGGTTTCTTCTTGACATCATCGCCAATTGCAACAGCTCAAGAAATAGAACAGATGCCTGCCCCTATAGAAGAAGAAGGTGAGCTTAAGCGCCCAGATATAACGTCTCCAGGAGAGAAAGGGTTGAACTTACCTGCAGCACTAAAAACACATTTAGCTTATGTGATTACTGGTGACAGCAAGGTTGATCAAACAAGCCGTGATGGATTGCGAGGCCTGAACTCTGTTCTTAATAGACGAACAGCTGTTGAGCCGGCAGAGCCTATTGGGATTAATTTGGACCGAGATGAATTAGCATTTTATCCGCTGCTTTATTGGCCGGTGGGGACTTATAGTCAGCCTTTGTCTGATAAGTTAGCTCAGCGCATCAATAGCTATATGAAACATGGCGGCATGATTATTTTTGACACCAAAGATCAAGATAGCCGGATTGCTGGCATGGATGGCCGCTCGCAAACCTCTTTGCAAAAATTGCTTTCTAAACTTGACATCCCACGAATTGAACCTGTCCCTAGCGGCCATGTTTTGACTAAGAGTTTTTATCTCCTCTCTAGTTTTCCAGGACGTTTTCAAGGCGGAGACCTTTGGGTTGAGGCGACGAACCGTAGTTCAAGTTCCAAATCCACTTCTGATATTGATGGTGTGAGCACATTGCTGATTACCTCTAATGATCTTGCTTCTGCCTGGGCGGTGGATGAAAATAATCAGGCAAGATATCCGGTTGTCCCTGGTGGGGAAGGTCAGAGAGAGATGGCGTACCGGGTGGGTGTTAATATTGTGATGTATGCCTTGGCTGGGAATTATAAAGCTGACCAGGTTCACGTACCTGCTCTCTTGGAAAGGCTGGGTCAATGAGTGTTTTTAATGGATGGGATATTATTTATTCTCCCTTCTTACCTGAGCTTTATTTATGGTTTTTTGCGTTTGTAATTGCTGCACTAACGCTTCTCATGCTCATCAACCGGTTACCTGGTGCCTTGTTGCGTGGGCTTGGCCTGTCCCTATTGTTATTTGCCCTCTTGAACCCAAGTTTGCGCCAGGAAGAAAGAGATCCTTTAAATAACATTGTTTTGATTGTTACAGATAAAAGCCCCAGTCAGGTTCTTGCGGGCCGCCAAGACTTAGTTGACCTTGCCCTTTCACAATTATCTGAGCGGCTTGGATCGATTAAAAACCTTGACACCGAGATCATTTCTCTAGGTGCTGATGACGCGAATAGTAAGGATGGCACCCTTGCCTTTAGCGCGGTTAGAGAAGGCTTAAGCCGCCTGGCTGCAAACCGCATTGCCGGTGTTGTGATGATCACAGATGGACAGGTCCATGATGCTCCAAAAAAATTCCAAGAGCTGGGATTAACAGTTAGTCAGGGACCAAGCACTTTAGCTGGTGCTTCACTTCCACTGCATTTTATTTTAACGGGAGATAAAGACCAGTTTGACCGGCGGATTGAGATCGTTAAAGCGCCTAAATATGGCATTGTGGGTGGCACACGCTCTTTAAAAATAAAAGTGGTTGAGCAAGGCAAGCCTGGTGATGCTTCGCATATGGTAAAGCTCACATTTAGGCAAAAGGGTAGCCCTGAAGATACCCAGTTTGTTCAAGTGGGGGAAGAGATCTCCGTTCCGCTTAACTTTCCTCATGCTGGCATGAATTTAATGGAGATTGAATTAGAAGATCATCCAAGTGAAATTACAAAAGCCAATAACCGCGCTGTGATTGCCGCTGAAGGGGTGCGGGAGAATTTACGGGTACTGCTTGTCTCTGGTGAGCCCCATGCTGGTGAGCGTACATGGCGGAATTTGCTTAAATCTGATGCCTCTGTTGATCTTGTTCATTTCACTATTTTACGCCCCCCAGAAAAGCAAGATGGCACACCTATTCATCAATTGTCTCTGATTTCATTTCCAACGCGTGAGCTGTTTTCTGAAAAGCTTGATGATTTTGATTTGATTATATTTGATCGCTATCAGCGCCGTGGCGTCCTGCCTTTGCATTATCTTGATAATGTTGCGCAGTATGTCTTAAATGGCGGCGCTGTGCTGGTTGCTGCAGGTGATAAGTTTGCCTCGCCTTTAAGTTTGGCTAACACGCCGCTTGATCAAGTTCTTCCTGCTATGCCGACGGGCCAAGTGATTGAACAAGCCTTTGTTCCCAAAGTCACAGGTAAGGGGCAAAAGCACCCGGTGACGCATCAATTACCGCTTTCTAATAACGACGCCAACAAAATGAAAGCCAAATGGGGCCGGTGGTTCCGTTTGATTGAAGCCAGTGTTGGTGAAGGTGAGATTTTGATGAAGGGGGCGAAAGAGCATCCACTTTTGATTTTAAATCGTCTTGGAGAGGGACGTATTGCACTCTTGCTTTCTGACCATGCTTGGTTGTGGGCGCGTGGATATGATGGTGGTGGCCCTTATAACACGTTACTGCGCCGCTTATCTCATTGGTTGATGAAAGAACCTGACCTTGAAGAAGAGGCTTTGACCGCACTTGGCGATGGACAAACTCTAACTATTACTAGACGCAGCATGAGTGAGAAAATTGAGCCGGTTCAGATTACTCGCCCTGATGGATCACTTGAAAAGTTAGAGCTTAAAGAAGTAAGTGATGGTACATGGCAAGCGAAGCTCCCGAAACAACAGCTGGGTATTCACCGAGTTCAATCAGGTACGCTCAATGCGCTGGCTTATATTGGTTTTACCAGTGAGAAAGAGCTGAAGAATATTGTTACATCAGACCGGATTGTAGCGCCTTTAGCTAAAACAGCGAAATCTGGTGTGTTTTGGTCTGGCGGGAAAAAGACCAGTGAGAGCAAAGATGCAAGCCAAGTGACACTGCCAAAAGTTTCTATGATGACGAATGCCGGTGTTTATGCTGGTAGCGGATGGATGGGTCTTTTAGATCGTCAGGCTTATGTGGTTAAGGGTGTGAAATTGATCCCCTTGATCAGCGGATTGCTTGCTCTTGGGATTTTACTTCTTGCGCTTGGAATGATGTGGTGGAAAGAAGGGCGTTAAGTACTTCTCTCTCACGGCTATTACTTTTTAGTGGTGCTTCAGGTTGCCATCTCTGTGCTTCAGATGCCCACTAGGCATCCACAAGAGCAACTGCACTACGCCGGGCAGCTCGTGCTCTGAAAAGAGCACTTCCTTCTTCGTAAGGCTAATTTAAAATGTATAGTTTATGAATTCATGAAAAAAAGCATCTCCTAGCCCGAGAACTCAAGTGCGCTGACTTGTCCTTTGAGGTTGGCTAGAGCATCGCTTTCTATTTCATAGGCTAAGATCCTTGCTGGATCGACAGGGCCGGGGAAGTGAATTTGCCCTGGTGGCATATGTTTAAAGCCTGCTTTTTCATAATAAGATAAATCACCAACCAATAATACAACTTGGAACCCTTTGTCTTTGGCCAACTTAATTGCATCATCAATCAGCTCGAGGCCGAGGCCTTTCGATCTATAATCTTCATCTATTAATAACGGGCCGAGTAGGCAAGCACTATCACTGCCTCCTATATTCAACGCTGTTAAGCTCACTGTGCCTATAAGTTTGTCGTCCTTAAATACGTTAACCCCAAGATACTCCTCAGTTTTCACTTGTTCTCGCAAGCGATAAGCTGTTCTTGCAAAACGGCCTGGCCCTAAGCATTTGGCAAAAAGGGCTTTCATATCGTTTGTAATCGAGTTTATGGGTGTTTTGAGATGTTTGGTCACGTTTTATAACTTAAATTTATCTGATTGGAGGGAATTTACTCACTAGGGCATAGGCTCTTTTGCCAGCTTATTTCCATTTGGTTGAGATGGTTTTTCCTGCAAATATTTCATCCAGGCGATTTATGACGCCTGTTACTGTATGCTCTGGTAACTCATCTCGATAGAAAAATCCAATCTCTTTTATCTCTGCGTTCGGTTTTGGAACACTATCTTGCTTCCATTCCTGTACGATGAAGACACCAATATGGTCTCCTGGAAAGTCTTCAAAATTCGTAAAGATACCGTGGAGCTTTGCGGACCCTGTAATTTCAACGCCAGTTTCTTCAAAGAGTTCGCGTCCTAACGCGTCTGATAAAGCTTCATGCCATTCAACACCGCCGCCAGGGAAATGCCACCCAGGGCGATAGCCATGACGGACCAGTAAAATTCGTGACTTATCATCAATCACAACGGCTTGTGCCCCCATGGTCGTGCCTCTGGTGAGGCGCCAAAAGGGGCGCAAAATTCCTGCGATTAATTTAGGGACCATCATATAAAGCTCACACCTA
Organism: uncultured Hyphomicrobiales bacterium; assembly: GCA_964022305.1. Classification (GTDB taxonomy): domain Bacteria; phylum Pseudomonadota; class Alphaproteobacteria; order Rhizobiales; family HXMU1428-3; genus HXMU1428-3. The sequence goes on from CAXIBI010000010.1 coordinate 23,585, forward strand.
TGATTAATTTAGCTTCAAAATAGTTTTTACACATCACTATATTCTCAGTTATATAGACAGATCAGATGTGCTGTAAATTTAAATTGATAATTAAATTTAATAAGATCATCTGACTTGATGAATTTGACCTCTCTAGACAAATAAAAGGCCTTTTATGACAACCCGCAGTGATACAATTATCGCTCACTTAACAGATATTCATTACCCTTCCCGTGTTGGACTGGGCTTGTCTGAATTTTCATTTAAGCGGCTTCTTGGATTTTTAAACTGGCACCTTTCACGGAAAAAACTTCACCTTAAAAAGACACTGGATGAGATCTCAGAAGATGTTCTTCGCCAAGAGTTAGATCATCTGATTGTCTCAGGTGATTTGGTCAATTGGTCATTGAAAGCTGAATATAAACAGGGTTTGAAATGGCTTAAGCAATTTGGCTCTTTTGAGGATATTTCATTCGTGCCTGGTAATCATGATTATTATGGCGCGAACCCGGTTCTCTCTGCTGATGATAAAGAGGGAGGCCTCTCACCTTATATGACCTCGAATTCTCAAGGGTTTGAACTTGGTGGCGATGCGGGGCCTCACTTGCCTTTTGTTCGAGTGATCAATGATGTCGCACTCATCTTTTTAAACTCTGGCGTGCCCACCCCTTTGTTTAAAGCTTATGGAGAAGTGAACAGGAAAAGTTTAGAGGTTTTGGTTGATATTCTCACCCAAGCCAAGATGCAAGATCTCTATAGGTGCGTTATTTTGCACCACCCTCCTCTTTCTGGCATCACGTCTCCTTCTCGAGGGCTTAATAATGATCATGAGCTTCAAACCTTGCTTGAAAATTATGGGGCCGAATTAGTGCTCTATGGGCATAACCATAAACAGCGCCATGATAAATTATCGACGAAAACAGGGACTTGCCATGTAATTGGAACGCCCAGTGCGTCTGTTGGGCGGCATGGGCGTTATGAGCTTGCTCGTTATAATATTTTTCATATTCAGCGGAAATCGAATAGCTGGATTACTCAAATGGATGGACGCGGACTTCTCGAGGATTATGGCCCTGTGGTTGATTTAGAAGATCGTTTGCTTGTGTAAGCCCTTAGATAGTTTTTCCTCACTCCCTTTTTAAAGCTTGTGAATTGATATGTTTTTTAACTTGGAATGCTCTTTACCCTCATGATATTTATAGAGAAAATTCAATGAGATAAATTAGATCGCTAAATTAGGCAGTAATCTCAGTCATAGTGATCACGCATGAGGGATACTATGCTCAGTTTTTGAGTATGTATAATTGGACGATGAGCGAACAAGACATTTTAGAAGATGAAACGCTGAAATCATGGCTAAGCAAAATCATCAGTGCCGCGAAATTTGAGTGGTTTATTATTGGTCTTATTTTTATCAATGCGGTCATTTTAGGTTTAGAAACCGATAAGGATATCCATGCCTCCTATGGTTCACTTTTAGGTGCTTTGGACAGGGTTATTCTCTCTATCTTTGTTTGTGAGTTGATGGCTAAATTTTATGTCCATCGCTGGCAGATGTTTAAAGACCCTTGGTCTGTTTTTGATATCTTTGTTGTCGGTGTGGCACTTGTACCTGCAACAGGGCATTTATCTGTTCTTCGTAGTTTGAGAATATTGAGAGTGCTTCGCTTGATCTCCGCGGTTCCTTCTATGCGGCGAGTGGTTACTGGCCTTTTAAATGCTATTCCAGGCATGGGCTCTGTTGCTGCGCTTTTATTACTGATCCTTTATGTCTCTGCCGTCATGGCCACGCAATTATTTGGCTCCGAATTTCCAGAGCAGTTTGGCACTTTAAGTGCGAGTATCTTTACGTTGGTTCAGATCATGACCATGGAAGGCTGGGCAGATCTTTCTGGCCCGGTGATGGATAAATTCTCCTATGCCTGGCTGTTCTTTCTTGTCTATATGCTTGTGACCAGCTTTGCGGTTCTCAACCTGTTTATCGGTATTATTGTTGATGCCATGCAAAGCGAGGCTTTAGCGCCTTTGCAAGAACAGAAGCAAGAGATCGTGGATGATCAGACACAAGAGCTTATGGCAGAACTCCAAAGCATCAGAGAAGAAATACGGGCCCTGAGATATGAACGCGAGTAATGGCGTCTCTAATGAGTAGCTGAAGTTCTTTTCATGGTTAAAAATTAACCTGGAGCGCTTTGGGATTTATCTTATCCGTGGTGACTGGTGCTTTTTTGATGGGGTCCCTTGCGAGGATAAGCCCTGCTTTGGCCTCGTCGTACCATTTATCCGTATTGGTTTTGATGTTGGTTTCTAGCTTTTGTTGCCAAAGATCAATCGTCGATTGGACAGCTTTTTGATTGGCTTCGATAAAGTTACCTCTTGAGAATTTCTCGTTCAATTTATTCACCACATAGTCAGCCGCAAAGCCGAGTACTACACCAATGGCAGCTCCAACGATTGTCCCGCCCACAGGCTCAACCATTGTGCCTGCTACGGCGCCTCCTTCAGCTAAAGTTATTCTGGCCCCCATAGAGGCCGCAAATTGACGAGAGAGCGGCATAAACACACCGCTTAAGCCTCGATTGATTGCTGGGCCGATTGTTAACGCACCTAATGTACCACCGACTGCGACGCGGCCAACGCCTGCCATGCCATCAAAGGCCCTGTCTTCCATTAAATAGGTTGGGTTTTTCCAGCGCTGTGCGTCCCAATCCAGTGATGTTTGTGTCACTGGTGTGTTTGCTGGCAGAGTTTCAAGATAGGTGGTGTTTTTCTTCAGGAAGGCCTTCATTTTTGCATCCTGTATAGCCATAGTCGCGAGATAAGATTTATGGGCCTCTCTTACGATCTGCTCAAGTCCTTCTACAATCACTTCATCGCGGTGCTCTGGTCTGAGAACCTGTGCCTTGTAGTTCTTCATGAAATAGTCGCTCATGTCTCGCTCGACAGCGGTTCTTAAGCTTTCATATTCGCCAAGTTTGATTAATCTCGTCGTGGTTGAAGAAATGGCTTCTTTTAAAATGATGTAGGGGCGCTTCCACTCAAAGAACCAATCAGCATATTTTTCTATTGCTTCGTCTTTGTCTTCAAAGGTTTTCTCGAAAAGGTTAGTTAGCTTGATCGAGATCTCTTCATTTTGTGTTTGCCGCGCCTGATCCAATTCGCTTGCATGCGCTTTGATATAGGCAGCTAACTGGCTTTTGCTGGCGGCTCTGCGCTCTAATTCACCATTAAAATTGCGAATAACCAGCTCGACCTTATCTTTTGCGATCAATGAATTTTGAAATACTTTAAAGGCAGTGCGGTCTATATGTCGGGTTTTGGTATATTCTAAGTCACGTTTAAACCCATGATAGTAATTCATACCCAATGAGAGTGACGCATATGTCCCAAAAAGAATAAGGAATCCGATAGTGAGAGGGCGGAAAATAGCGTGTGTTAGTCCGTATTTTTTTACAGTTTGTTTGATGATGACCTTTTGTTTAAGTGCCTTTTCTTGTTTGGGAAGTGCAAGACCTTCCTTTGGTTGCATAGCTGTATTATTCAACTCAGAACTTTGGCTAGAGGCCTGCTCTAAGCGTTCCGTTAAAGGAATGTTGTTCTCAATAGTATTGTGAGAAGAGCTGATTTTTTTGGAATCGTCAGATTGGTAAGGCTGGCTTTTTAAGTTTGTCAGTCTCATCTTCACTTCCTTCTGCCGCAAAAGGTATTTGATGGCCTCCAAGGTAGATGAGTATTCTGGTGAGAATGTGGTGGGATCGCCTTATTTATCAATATGCGCACATAATCCATTGTTTTTACTTGTAACTTCAGGATTATCTTTTTAGACGATATTGAGAAAAAGGCATCTTTTTTTAGATTAATTCACGGCTTTGCTAATAATCAGAGCTATTGTGAGCATTAAGGCTGCTGTTGCCGCGCAAGCTGCCCAGAAGCTTAGCCAGATTAATAATTTCTGGCTGCGTTTTTCTCGTTTTTTCTGTTCTAAATGAAATCTTAGCCCCACAGTGGACGAAGAGGGTGTTTCCAGACAAATTTCAATTAGCTCTTCATCTGTTAGTTTTTCAGGATCTTGCGCTAAATTATCTGTACCCATCTTACTCTCCCTAGCACCAGATAAGTGGCGCTCTGTATACTCAATAAAAACTTCAAATAATATTTAAACAAACTCTTGTAATAGCTCAATAATTTGTTTTATTTTCTGGTTATTATTATACCTTTAGTTGAAAAAATGGACCTTAAACAACAATATTGTCCTTATCCAGTACCATTTTGATTTTTCTCTTATAATAATTAATTTTAATAAATTGATAAGTGTAATGAACAGTTGCACTTAGAATTAATTTTGTTAATATGGCCTAACCCAAGTGATTGGGAGGGAACCTTTAAAAGACCCAAGAGCACATAATCGGAAAACCGAAACCGCCTTGGGAAATTAGAAGATCATTTTTAAGTTAGGAAATTGACTATGACATGGACTGCACCATCAGTGACTGAAACTGAAACAGGTATGGAAGTAACTAGCTATATGCCAGCTGAACTTGACCGTGCATAATTATTTCAGTTAGCGAATTTGCTAATTAGAATTTTAAAAGGCTCTTAAATTCTTTAAGAGCCTTTTTTATTGCTCGCTCCTCAATTGGCACCCCCAAGTCTCTTTTGAAATTTTTCCTTACTCCATAATAAAAGGATGTCCAATATGGGGGCATATCGACATCCTTTTATTATGGAATTTCTAGCTAATTTAGAGAACTCGTTATGACGTTTCTTTTTATGGCTAGGTTGCCACTTAAGCATCAACAGCTGATGGTACTTCAGTGACCTACTCTACAACCCTGCGCTTTTTCAAGAAACGGTCAACCACTATTAGGTAGCACACGCACGTTCCGACTAACTATCAAGACCAACGGGGAAACTTTTTTCAAATTTTGTATCGTCAGTATCGATCGCTTTAACACTAATCTCATTTGAGCCATTAAAGAGATAATCAAATGTTAGATCTGGGTCTTGGCTGAGAGAAATGCTTGCAGTTAAAGTGAAGAGTTTTTCGCTTCCATGACGAACTTCAACCGTATTGACAAATCTGGCCAAGATATATTGCAGTGTGATTTGATCCATTTGTAGGCCTGTAAGATTAGGATGTTTTATCTCTAACCTGGCTTTTCTTTTTAGTTTTGAAGCTCTTACATTTTCCTTTGCAAGACCAGCGGGCTTAAGCTTCATATCTCCTAAATTTGCCAAAAGCTCTTTAGGGTCGCCAACTGGGGGAGACGCGCAAGCACCCAAGCCACTTGTTTTTACTAATTGTTGCTTCATGTAGAGCTTGCCATCATTTGCTTCTATGATCACTCTCACTGGAGAGGGGCCATTCATGCGCATGTGCGTTTTAAAACTCACTTCTTTGCGTTGTTTGGCCATTTCAAACACTGCCGACACTGGCATGGGGTTATTATCTATAATGATGGTTAGTTTTTTAATGGTGCGGCCATCTGATAATTTTGCATTCACCTCTATAGGCACCCGGCGATCATCTTTTGCTCTATAAGGGGCTGTTAAAGTAATTTTGTTTAATGCAGGGCTGATAAACTGGTTCTTAAAAACCATTTGTTGTAGGTCTGCCCAAGCGCCTCTGTCCGCGGCTTTTAGCGGACTAGTAAATGTCATGAAAGTTAAAGAGACGGCAATCCCTACCTTCAAAACCCGATTTACATTTGAATTAAAATATTGGCTAAATGCCTGAGCTCTGCCCTTCATTCGTCTTCCCCTTGTTTTGTCCCCTTTCCAAATTAAAAAGAGGACAAATTCGTAAATGTTAGACTCAATCGCGTAACAGAATACCACCGATATAAAAAAAACTGCCAATTGATAAAAATTATCAACTGACAGTTTTTGTAGCGTTTTTATTTATTGAGTTAAATCAGACACTTCTAAGCAGCAAAACCAAGCTGACCGCTTAACTTATCAAGTAAGTTACTGGCAGCTTCTGCGATCACTGTGCCTGGGCCAAATACTGCGGCTGCACCCATTTCCAGTAAGGTGTCATAATCTTCCGGTGGAATCACACCACCAACCACGATCATGATGTCTGAACGCCCTTCAGCTTCTAAGGCTTTTTTCAACTCTGGAACCAAGGTTAGATGGCCAGCTGCTAGCGAAGATACACCTACAATGTGCACATCATTTTCAATGGCTTGGCGAGCGGCTTCTTCTGGTGTTTGGAAAAGGGCGCCGATGTCAACGTCAAAACCAATATCAGCAAAGGCTGAGGCAATTACTTTCTGGCCGCGGTCGTGACCGTCTTGTCCCATTTTAGCAATGAGAATTCTTGGGCGGCGACCATCTTGCTTTTCAAAATCTAAGACTTTCTCTTGTACTTTTTCAACAGCATCACCCATTGCATTCATCTCCGATTTGTAAACGCCTGATATCACTTTAATCTCAGCTTTGTGACGACCAAAGACTTTTTCAATCGCGTCTGAAATTTCACCAACCGTTGCTTTCGTGCGCGCGGCTGCCACTGACATCTCGAGCAAGTTGCCATTATTCTCAGCTGCATTTGTCAGAGCTTCTAGTGCTGCTTGGCACGCAGTTTCATCACGCTCAGCTTTTAGCCGCGTTAGTTTATCTAATTGTTGCTGGCGAACAGAGGCGTTATCAACTTTCAAGATGTCGATTTTATCTTCCTGGCTGGTGCGATATTTGTTCACGCCAACGATTGTTTGGTTGCCACTATCGATACGGCCTTGTGTTCTGGCTGCGGCCTCTTCAATGCGAAGTTTTGGCACGCCTTTATCAATCGCTTTTGCCATGCCGCCCAGTTCTTCAACTTCTCTTATGTGGGCCCATGCCTTTTGTGCGAGTTCATGAGTTAAGCGCTCGACATAGTGAGAACCACCCCATGGATCAATCACGCGGCATGTATCAGATTCTTGCGCTAAGAAGAGTTGCGTATTTCTTGCGATACGCGCTGAATAGTCGGTTGGAAGCGCTAAGGCTTCATCTAACGCGTTAGTGTGCAAGCTTTGCGTGTGGCCTTGTGTAGCTGCCATGGCCTCTAAACAAGTACGTACAACATTGTTAAACACGTCTTGTGCTGTTAGTGACCAGCCTGATGTTTGGCTGTGTGTGCGCAAGCTTAGAGATTTAGGGCTCTCTGGTTTGAACTCCTCGTTAATGAGGGTGGCCCAAATCATTCTGGCGGCGCGCATTTTAGCGATTTCCATAAAGTAGTTCATGCCAATCGCCCAGAAGAAAGAGAGCCTTGGGGCGAACTTGTCAATCGGCAGGCCACTTTTCACACCGGCTCTGGCATATTCAATACCGTCAGCCAAGGTATAAGCCAATTCGAGATCAGCCGTCGCGCCAGCTTCTTGCATGTGATAGCCGGAAATCGAGATCGAATTGAATTTGGGCATATGTTCAGATGTGTAACTGAAGATATCTGAAATGATGCGCATTGAGGGACTTGGTGGATAGATGTAGGTGTTGCGCACCATGAATTCTTTCAAAATATCATTTTGAATGGTGCCTGATAGTTTCTCAGCAGAGACGCCCTGCTCTTCAGCTGCCACAATATAGAGTGCAAGCACAGGAAGAACGGCGCCGTTCATGGTCATGGACACACTCATTTGGTCAAGAGGAATGCCATCAAAAAGCGTGCGCATATCATAAATGCTATCAATGGCCACACCGGCCATGCCAACATCGCCTTTCACGCGGGGATGGTCAGAATCGTAGCCTCTGTGTGTTGCAAGGTCAAAAGCAATAGAGAGACCTTTTTGACCTGCTGCCAAGTTGCGGCGATAGAAGGCATTTGAATCTTCAGCTGTCGAGAAGCCAGCATATTGGCGAACGGTCCATGGTTTTTGTACATACATGGTTGGATATGGCCCGCGCAAGAACGGTGCGATGCCTGGATATGTATTCAGAAAGCCAAGGTCATCACTATCACTCGGTGTGTAATGGCCTTTCACCTCAATGCCTTCTGGTGTTTGGCGGGTGGCGTCTGATTTTTGTGAGGCGCTGCTGTTCGCTGCTGCTTCCCATGACATGTTAGAAAAATCTGGAATTGAACTCATTGTGTCGACCCTTTTTTAAAGTCTTTTATTCTTTGGTGTGGTTTGCTTATATTTTTGGCTGCTTGTTAAACAGAGACGGTTTCATCTGCAAACCCGATTATTTGATGTATCTCGACCAGCGTGCTGACCATGTCTGTTCCTTGATAGAGAAGAGTTTGGAAGAGACTGCGATCTTCAAACGGGATTGATTTCAAGAATTTAGGCCGTGCGATGATGTAAATCGCCTCAGCGCCAGCTTCTAATAAATCCTTAGCGCACTGCACTGCATCTTGTTCATAGAGTTGATCTGATGAACAAAGACAAGCGATGGTGGAACCTGATGTTTTATAGGCTTCAACCAGCTCTTGATTGTTTGCAAAGCCATTATTACCCAGCGCTTCAATGCCACCAGTTTCAAAATAGGATTTGGCCCAAGTTGCTCTTGCTGTGAAATCTGCTGGCCGGCCCATATTGGCTAGGAATACTGTTGGGCGATGACCTTTTAGCCCTAAGACTTCATCAGATAGGTTTCTTAAGAACTCAACATCTTCAACGATACGGCTCTCTAGATCACTGATCATATTGACGAGTGTTGCAGGACCTTCCAAGGCTTCATCAAGGATGTAGGCTGGAGTGCCTTTTTTGATATGGGCTTGAACGTCTTTAAAGCGGGCGCCTTTTTCATCGCCTGAAATAACAGGAGCTTTGAGAACAGGAACACCCATCTCAGTGCCACCATCAGCTTCTTGCCATTCTTCCTCATCTTCATCAAACAGGTCTGGTGCTGTTTCATTGATGTTAGGGAAAGTGGTAACGCCTGTTACTTCCTTTTTACCAGTTGCAATGTCGTTGATCTGGTTTTCACGGATTTGATCAATCATGGATTTGACTTTGCCTGACTTTAGGAACTTAGCCATACCACCTGCTTTTTCAGTCGCTTGGAAGATATCCCACGCTTTTTCAGCCAATTCATTGGTGATGTTTTCGACATACCATGAGCCTGCAGCTGGGTCTTCGACCTGGCCAATATGACTTTCTTCTTGTGCGATGATTTGAGTATTCAAAGCCAAGCGGCGCGCATCCTGGTTGGCAACGCCGTGAGCGGCTGAGAATGGTAAGAGCACAAGAGCGTCAACATTGCCAAGACCAGCTGCAACAGTTGCAGCTGTGGCCCGCAGCATGTTCACTTCCGGGTCTGCTTTGGTGAGGCCCAGATAAGACATTTCTGCAATGAATTTCGTTGGGTTTGTTGTTGCCCCACTTTCTTTGCAGATTTTCGACCATAATAACCGCATTGCCCGCAACTTAGCGGTTGAAAGGAAGATGTCTCCATTTGTGGTTAGGCTGATGTCAATTTGCTCTAAGGCTTCATCAACAGATAGCCCAGCTTTAGTTAGCTCGCGTAAATATGTGAGTGCGGTTGCACAGGTAAAGCCTAGTTCCATGGCTTCACTACCACCAGCTTGTTGCCATGTGCGCCCTGATGCCATGAAGCTCGACATTTTCGAGCCTGCCTCTTTCAGGGCAATGGCTGCATCAAGCCAATTGTTCAGCGCTTCATCTTCTGGCTCGGGGTAACTGCTTAGGCTTGCGAAAATGCTCAAGGGATCAAAACCGAATGAGCCTTCAACTTCAGCTGGTGAAATCGATTGATCTTCAAGAAAGTTAAGGAAATTTGCTGCGTTGACAATCCCCTCACTACCATTGGCGAAATAAAATGACATACCTCTTAACTCTACGCCATCGAACAAGGTCGCATAATCCGCTTTTGTATAAAGTGGTAGCTCTGCGCTTGAATAGGGAATGTCATTACTGATTGATAAATAGAGGCCTGTTGCGCCGCCTTCCAAATCAATTATGATTTGTTTATTGGCTGACTTGAGAGAAGGAATGTCTACAAGTTGAATAATATTCCAGGCGCGTGACTGATTTGCTCTCTCTTCTGACGTTTTTAAAATCGCAGCGCCAGCTTCTTTTACCGCATCTTCTTTTGTGTAAAGCGGCTTAATTTCAATTCCATCATAAGTTTTATGGGTGAGCGCTTTTTCAATGGATTTCCCATTAAGTGATTTTTCTACCAGGGTGCGCCATTGATCTTTGGTGGCTGATTTTAGGCTTTCTGGTAGTTCGTACTTATCTGTCATTCTGTTCTCTATTATGCACTTTAAATTCTTGATCTACTTTAATGTGATATTTGACCGACGAGACCCATTAACGCAACAGGTTTTTTAAAAAAATCGCATCGAAATATGCAAAAAAGGCAGCACCTTTGGGTACTGCCTCTTTTAGTTGCGCTTTAGGTTGCCCACTAGCAACCGCGCTGTCCTACTAACTTAGCTTCTTTAGCTATTTTTGCACGACAAACGCTTGCCTTAATGATTAGTACTTCATAACTGGGTCTAGCTCTTTTGCATGAGCTACCCAATTTTCAACTTGTTTAAGGCCTGGGACCTGGCGAACCAGCTTTTTCTTACGCTTAGCATTTGCGTCAGCCATAGCTTTTTGTAGGTTTTCTGGCTTACGTTTGCGAAGTTCTTTCACTGTATCAACACCAGCAACTTCAAGCAGCTCTGAATATTCAGAAGCAATGCCTTTCACGCGCATAAGGTCTGCCATATTGCACCATTTAAGAATTAGGCCATCATCAATCCCAGTTGTTGTAGCTAGTTCTTTACGACCTTTTTTAGTAGCGCCGCGTGCCAACAAAGTTTTTGTTGAAGCGATGTCATGCTTGCGTAAAGTTTTAGCGTGTTTCACGCCGATGCCTTCAACAGCTTCGATTTTATATGTGCTCATATTAGGTTCCCCTGCTTTGTGTAAATTTGCTTATCTCAAATGATAAGCGAGCAATTTCAATTTTAGAGCTTGCAATAATTTCTAGATAAACGTGAGACACAACAAACTGCAAGTATGGCAACAGTTAAGCCACGTGTATTCTCAACTTCATCCACCACTTTTTAAATCTTGTTCATTTAACAAAGTGGTTTTCAATTGCAAACTCATTCAATGTTTGCGCAGCTTTGCACTGCAATTTTTCAAATGTGAACATTACTGCTCAACTAAAATTTATGTCGACTGATCCAACCGCTCGAGTTTTCAGATTACCCTTTATAGTTCTGATCGTCTTTTCATTTTGATGTCCCAGTAATGCCTATGTTGATTTAACTGCATTCTTAAAAAAATGCTTTCACCATAGCGACCATTTTTTCATCATATTGTTCTTAGTTTTTTAGATGGTTTATGACCATCTTCACTTGTCACAATATGACCATTTACTGGTGAGCACCAATCACACTTGCAAGTCATGGCCTTTGACAAAATAGTTTTTGTCGAGCGCTTCGATCTTGCACTGAGTGCTTGCTCTTGTGAGGGTCATTCAATCGACCATCTTGATCAAGTGGTCTGAAAAAACTGAATGGACGATTGACTGAAGTGAAATGGCCTGTCACTTCAAGTGCTACTCACACTTCTTTAATACACACCATCACACAAAAGAATCAAGCACGAATGTGATGGTTTTTTTATTGAGCATCTATCTGTCAACTGTCTAGTACTGTGTAAAACGTACTTATCCCCTATTTGCAAATCACCTTTAGGCATGTCATGACTGTTGAGGAAAGCTATGCTAAACACATCAATCAGTCCTTGTAAAAGGATGATCATAAATGTGTCTTAAATGATCGATAAAGCCTATGGACCAGAGCTCTTTTTTGAGGTGGTTCATCACGGAGGAAAAACTATGATTGAAGAGAATGCCGTTTATCTTGGCACCAGTACAAAACCTGAGCATCTTGACCTCAAACTTGCTAACCGGCACGGCTTGATTGCAGGTGCAACCGGTACCGGTAAGACGGTGTCTTTACAAATATTGGCTGAAGGTTTTTCTAGCCATGGCGTTCCTGTTTTTTGCGCTGATGTGAAAGGCGATTTATCAGGACTAGCGGCCGAAGGTGTGAGCAAAGACTTTCTTGAGAAGCGCGCTGAGAAGATCGGCTTTACTGATTATGTTTATGAAAAATTTCCCTGTGTTTTCTGGGACTTGTTTGGCAAAGATGGTCACCCTATCCGCACCACAGTTAAAGAGATGGGCCCTATTCTCCTGTCTCGCCTACTTGATTTGAACGAGACACAAGAAGGTGTTTTGAACATTGCCTTCCGTTTGGCTGATGATGAGAACATGCCGGTTCTCGACATGAAGGATTTGCGCAAATTAATGGTGCATGTTGCCGAGCGCGCTAGTGAGCTTACGGGTGAGTATGGCTCAGTTTCAAAATCAAGTGTTGGCGCTATTCAACGCCGTCTCTTAGTGCTTGAAGAACAAGGCGCTGAAAACTTTTTTGGCGAGCCTGCACTCGACATCAGAGACTTCATGAGAACCACTTCAGATGGCAAAGGCATCATCAATGTTTTAGCGGCTGAAACTTTGATGCGCAGCCCCCGCCTTTATGCAACATTTTTGTTGTGGATGCTCTCTGAACTTTTCGAAGAATTACCTGAGGTTGGTGATCCACAGAAACCTAAACTTGTTTTCTTTTTTGATGAAGCACATTTGCTTTTTGACGAAGCTCCTAAAGCACTTTTACAAAAAGTTGAGCAAGTTGTGCGTCTCATCAGGTCGAAAGGTGTTGGTGTTTACTTCGTTACACAAAACCCTCTTGATGTTCCCGACACTGTTTCAAGCCAACTTGGTAACCGGGTTCAACATGCGCTTCGCGCCTTTACTCCTCGAGAACAAAGAGCTGTTAAAGCTGCGGCTGAAACCTTCCGCCAAAATCCTGACCTTGATACAGAACGGGTGATCATGGAGCTTGGTGTTGGTGAAGCGCTTGTCTCGACACTCGAGAAAAAAGGACAACCTTCTGTTGTTGAACGCACCCTTATTCGCCCACCTTCATCACGACTTGGTCCGTTAACTGATGCTGAACGCCAGGAGATCGTTAAGCAAAGTGAAATGGGCACGAAATATGATAAGACAATAGACCGTGAAAGTGCTTATGAAATTTTGAAGAAACGCGGCGAAGAAGCTGAGGCTCGCCGGGCGGATGCTGGCGGCACTGTTGGTGGTCGCAGAGATACTGAATATGTTCGACATGGTGAGTTTAGAGTGCCGCCTGCCAATAGTCGGCGCTCTCCTCGCTCTAGTTCTCGGCGTACAAAACGCAGAAGCAATAGGCAAACTGCAAGTGAAGCGTTCTTTAAATCGATGATGCGCAGTCTAGGTACCGGCATGGGAAGGTTGTTGCCAACGATCATTAAGCTCTTGCTAGGACGCCGCTAGCCGACCAGTACCGTTTCGTACTGTATTCATTTGATTGATATTTTTTATTATAAAAAAGGGCCGCTAAAAAAGCGGCCCTTTTCTTTTATATATTCAACTCAATAACTGCTTATTTAGCAGCATCGTAGAGCCCTTCAACATATTCCCAGTTGATGAGGTTATCGACAAATGCTTCTAAGTATTTTGGACGAGCATTTCTATAATCGATGTAATAGCTGTGTTCCCAAACATCGCAACCTAGAAGTGGCACTTCGCCATTTACAAGCGGGTTTTCACCATTTGGTGTTTTTGTCACTGCGAATTTGCCGTCTTTAAGCACCAACCAGCACCAGCCTGAGCCGAACTGAGTTGCACCTGCTTGACAGAATGCATCACGAAATGCAGCAAAACCGCCAAGATCTTCATTGATTTTGGCTTCAATGCTGGCTGGAAGCTTATTACCACCACCATTTGGCTTCATCCAGTTCCAAAAGTGGATGTGGTTGTAATGTTGGCCAGCATTATTAAATAGACCAGCATTTTGACCAAAAGATTTAGTTACAACGTCTTCTAAGCTTGCACCTTCAAGGCCTGAACCTTGAAGAAGCTTATTGCCGTTTGTTACATAAGCCTGGTGATGTTTGTCATGGTGAAACTCCAGGGTTTCAGCTGACATATATGGTCCAAGAGCATCATAAGCGTATGGTAATTCTGGTAATTCAAAAGCCACTTTTATTCTCCTTATTTAGCGGGATAGTCTTAAGCCCCAAATTAGCGGGCCCTCTTTAAACTGTTGGCTCACGCTACATATTTCACTTCAGTTACGCAAGCTTTTCATATTGGCTCTTAGTCTAGGGTCTAGACCCTTTAATTTCATGGATTATGAGCTCGCTCACTGTTTTGATATTTTCAGGTTCAAAACATGAGTTGTATCTCCTGAAACATTCAACTGATTAAACGCTTTGTTAACCATTATGACGGCACCATGGCATTTTGGTTATAGCCCTCAATTAGTCACAGTTTTTTTGATAATTGAGAACAGTGTTTATTATTGTGTTTTTAGTAAAGCGTGTGTGTTTATGGTTCAGTCTTCTAAAGTATCCTCTTCTTCTAAAGCGCCTATTCGGAAATCAAATGGAAATAGTTCTTCTGCTTGCAAGAAGAAAAAATCCGCAAAATCAAAAGATAAATCACTGCCAACGAACCGTATTTTGGTGGGGAATTGTATTGAGCGCTTGAAAGAGCTGCCAGATAATTCTGTTGACCTGGTTTTTGCTGACCCTCCTTACAACTTACAATTAGATGG
>CAXIBI010000011.1:0-37247 GCA_964022305.1 uncultured Hyphomicrobiales bacterium
CATTAAGCTTAAATATATCCAATATCAATCCAGTCACAGCTTCACCTGCTTCAGTACGATGTTCTTCTGGCATATCTATTCCTAAAATAAATATTGACAACATGTTGTCAAGATGGTTTAACCGAACTGTGCAATTGACAACATGACACCAATTTAAAAAAATGTTCAAGGAGATATTAAAATGGTCAGCATCAAACCTCTAGACCCTGATTTTCCGATTCAACAACAACTTTCATCTGAAGCTGGACCTGTTGTACTCGTCAATGTATTTACAGTCGCCCCAGAAGATCAAGAGGCCTTAATTGAGGCATGGAAAGGGGATGCTTCATATATGAAAAAACAACCAGGCTATATTAGCACTCAATTGCACAAAGCCGTTGGTGAAAGCAGCATGTATCTAAATTATGCCGTCTGGGACTCTGTAGCTGATTTTAGAACCGCGTTTTCAAACCCTGAATTTCAAAATGCATTAGGACATTATCCATTAAGCGCGGCGACTGCACCGCATCTATTTGAAAAG
This sequence comes from uncultured Hyphomicrobiales bacterium, assembly GCA_964022305.1. Lineage (GTDB taxonomy): Bacteria > Pseudomonadota > Alphaproteobacteria > Rhizobiales > HXMU1428-3 > HXMU1428-3. The sequence continues at coordinate 521 of CAXIBI010000011.1, forward strand.
ATAGCTGTTCCGAATTTTTGCACAGCTTAAAAATGGAATGAAGGGGAAAGCCATGTCTTTTAAAAGTAATGAGGCGGGGTATGGCGGGGTAGCAAAGACCATTCATTGGTTCTCAGCTGTTTGCATTCTGCTATTGCTTGGCTCAGGTTTCAAAGCGGGGTCTGCGGTGGATTCTGTAGAAAAAATTGAAATCCTGAAATTCCATATACCTTTGGGATTGATGATGCTTTTCCTTACAGTCTTTCGGATCATCTGGTGGTGGTGCTTTGACACAAAGCCCGCCAGCTCAGAGAGTAATCCAAGTTGGCAAGATTTTTCTGCCAAAGCCGTTCATCTACTTTTTTATGTCATCATCATTGGAATGGCAGCAAGTGGCATAGGAATGCTTGTCTTATCTGGCGCCGGTCTTCTGATCTTCAGCGGGGCTAATGGAATCCTACCAGATTTTCACCTATATCCACCGCGTCTTCCTCATGGAGTGGGGGCTAGGGTTTTAGTTTTCCTTTTTGTCTTACATGCAGGCGCAGCTCTTTATCATCATTTTATAAAACGAGATCAAACACTCAAGCGAATGTGGTTTGGCTATGGAGAGAAAATATGAAAACTAAAATACATGCACTTGCAGGACTAATTGGTTTTCTGACGATACTTTCGTTTTGGAGCTCAACACTTTATTCTGAGCTATTTGGCTCACATGAGATGGTTACTTATGTAAAGACCATGATTCTAAAAGGCATGTTCATTCTAATTCCAGCCATGATTGTGGTTGGTGCCTCTGGCATGAATTTAGGGGGCAAACGTAGAGACGTGAAAACTCTTGCAAAGAAAGAGCGCATGCCTTTCATCGCATTTAATGGACTTGTGGTTTTATTACCCGCCGCCTTTTTCTTGCAGTCCAAAGCTGTAGCCGGAGAATTCGATACCGTGTTCTACATTATTCAAATGATTGAACTTTTTGCAGGTGCAACAAATTTAACATTAATGGGGCTCAATATTAGAGATGGACGCTCCCTGACAAGACACCGAAAATAACGTCCCTAAAACTCTTCGAGCGAAGGCCTGAGATCCATTTCAAAGGTCCAGGCTGAGCGGGGCTGTTGGTGGAGTTGCCAATAGGCTTCTGCGATATCATCTGGCTGAAGCATACCTTCCGATCCTAAGCGTTCTTTTAACTCGGGGAGGCGTTGGCTAATCATTTCCCCATCAATAACACCATCAATGATAACATGGCCAACATGAATATTTTGCGGGCTCAATTCACGAGCAAAGGCCTGAGCCACAGCCCGCAGTGCTGCCTTGCCAGACGCGAAGGCCATAAACGGGCTGCGCGCCCGAAGGGAGGCAGTAGCACCTGTGAACAATAATGTTCCCTCACCATGCTTTAACATTTCTCCAGCCGCTTGCTGGGCACAAAGAAACCCACCCAAACAACAGGTCCGCCAGGCCTCTTCAAAAAAGGCTGGCTCCATACTCATCGTTTCATTAATGAAGGCATTACCAACATTATAGGTGAAAAAATCAAGCTGCCCCTCAATGTCTCTTGAGCGTTTGAAAAACTCTGTAACACTCGCTAGGTCAGTAACGTCAACTGCAATTGCCGTAGCTGCTCCCCCATCAGAGACAATCTCATCGACGATTTTTTGAAGTTTTTCAGGTGTGCGCCCGCCAACAATAACATGATGTCCTGCTTTAGCAGCTCGTAGACAAATCGATGCGCCAAGACCCTGGCGAGCTCCGACCCCAACAATGCTAGCAATTTTTGTCGTCATCTAACTCTCCCATTATCTTAAAATTTAATAGCTAAAAATAGAACCTGATCTTAGCCCGTAAGATGCTTACCAATCTTCATGGCTCGGTCTTATCTCAACATCAAACGACCAGGCAGATGGATCCTGATGGGCCACATGATACACCTCATCAGCAATGGCTGAAGGCTTGCAGAAGAAATCATCAGGCTTGTCAGGGTATAACTTATGTCGTGTCCATGGCGTATCAATGGCGGCGTCAATCGTTAGATAGCTAACATGCACTCCTTTGGGTCCAAAGTCTCGGGCCATAGCTTGGGCCAAAATTCTCTGCGCAGCTTTAGTTGGCGCGAACATAGAGAAGTTCGGCTTTCCGCGCCATGCGGCGGTGTTCCCCGTGACGATGAGCGCGCCGTCCCCATTCTCAATCATCTCTGGTACGACAGATTGAGCAAGCACCATGAGCGCTGTGGTATTCACGCGGAATATGCTCTCAAAAACCTGCGGGTCAGCCTCAAGAGGCGGCTTAAAGTCAGCCATAACAGCATTGTGGACGGCCACGCGAGGCGCACCGAGGTCTGACTTCACCTTTTCAATGGTCGCTTTTAGATGGTCGAGATCTCCAACATCACAAACATAGCCACGTGAACCCACAAGCTCATTTTCAAGTTTTGTCAACCGCTCCTCAGTGCGCGCCAGAAGAGCAACACGATAACCAGCTTCCGTAAAGCGCCTGGCAATTGCCGCTCCCGTGCCATCGCCAGCGCCGGTAATGATGCAAACAGGTTGTGCCATGTGCTTAATCCTTTAGTCGGTTGGTGGTGCAGTGTCCTTAAATGAGGGCCGCTCGCTCAACTTTGTAACGAATGCCGATAAATTTTCAAATTTGGAAAGCAAGTCATTTGTTGGAGGAAAGAGTGTCATTGCCGCTAGCATAGGAAGTAAGTTCATGTCAGCAAAAGTGAGCTTGCCGCCGACAAAGTAGCCCGTATCAGCAAGAGCTTGATCAAGCGGCGCGATATACTTTTCTATCTCAGGAACAGCTGCATTAATTTTGGCAGTATCTGGTCCTGTTGCTTCATCAAAAAACAACGATGGCACAACAAATTCACGCATGATCCAGCGGTCAACCTTCACATTCACATAAGAGACCCATTGCTCAACCTGCACCGCTTGTAAGAGGTCTTCAGGAAAAAACTTCGGCCCTTCGAATTTTCTATCGATGTAATGTGCAATGGCTATACTTTCAAATAGCTTGATATCTCCATCGCGCAAACTAGGCACTTGCCCCGCTGGATGCAGAGCCGTGGCTTCAGGTGTGTGCGGAAACGCCGGGTCGAGCTCATAAGGAACACCTTTTTCTTCGCATAGCATACGGATCGACCGAACGTAATTGCTTATCGGAGTTCCAATAATCTCGATCTTACTCATCCCTTATCTCCTCGCCTTTAAAAAATAAATTTTTGCTTTTTCTATTGTGTCATACGGCCTAGACCAAGTAAATCGGTACTCTTAGTTAAGCCAATAGCCAAGAGTGTATTCCCCTCAATGAGTAATGAAACTTCCTTAGCTGATTTGAATAAAAACAAAAAGTTATGCACCTGATCGGAGTGCCTGCAGCTCTGCTGCAGTGCGACGGTTGCTAGTGGGCAACCGAAGGAGTATCAAAAAAGTGAGTTAAACTAATGCACCGTGCACACCATACAGGGATCAAATGATCGAACAATATGTTGCACCATAGCAGGTTGCTCTTTTTCATCCGCCCGGCTCGTGGCGCCAATAAGAGCCATCTCCAACGGGCCTTTGATGCCGTCTTTGTCGCGCGGTGAAAAATTCCAGGTGGTTGGCGCGATGATTTGATAATTGAGAATGCGGCCATTTTTCACTTTAATCCAGTGTCCAAGCGAACCTCGCGCTGCTTCCATCAAGCCATAGCCTTCGGCAGTGTCGTCCATGCTCGCATGATTGCAAATGGGAGCGCCAGGGTGCAACTGCCGCGCCCAGCCTTCCATGGCGATCACCACTTCAGCGATTTCTATCAAGCGGGCAACAATTCGCGCCTCTACATTGCCTTGATTGTTAACCGCTAATTCCTGAAACAGCGGATGCTCTCCAACCACATGTCGTGCCAACGCGCCTACTTCAGCCGGCTTGTTATTGAGGCGCGGTGCCTTGCACCAACTATACCCATCGGATTGTTCTGCGTCGGGCACAGTGGTTCCCTCAAAAGGGTGCAGCGCTTCGGTTTGCTCGCTCATCCAACTGTGGCTCACATCCTCTGCAATCGCGTCTTGGGAAAGAGGGGCGTAGGCGCCGGTTTCAACCGTCCCCTGTTTATAAAGTGTGCCATCTTCTTCATCATAAACTCCATAGCTCAAAAACAAATCTGGCCCCTGGCCATGACTGTTGAGCTCCAATGAAGCTGACGCCTGCAAAAACTTGCCCATATCACTCTGAGCAGGCTTACCTTTTGAGAATAACTCAACTAGGTCAGCTTTTGATTTAACCGAAGTAAGCTCTTCTAGTGAGCATCCATAGAGTGTGTTTTCAAGAAAACTGCGAAAGCTCGCTAAAATCCCAATAGTCCTTACCTGGTCTTGCTGACCAATGGTACGAGTTGTACCCCCCGGCTGCAACGCCAAACTATGCGGCCACTTGCCAGCTAATATGCCAAGCAAATGCATAAACTCAGCCCGCGCCTTGAGCATCTCTTTGGCTGAAGTCCCTTGCACAGATTGAAAGCGCGGTTTTACGTCTTCGTACCACTCCTCGTTTGCATAGGTCTCACGGCAAAAGTCGGGCATAAAAAACAAATAAAAATGTGTGAGATGATCTGCAACATTCTCCGCTGCCAAAACCAGATTATGCGAAAGCCGCCCATTATGCGGCATCGTCAACCCCTTGGCCATTTGCAAAGCTTTTGCAGCGGCAACTGATTGCGCTACTGAGCAAATTCCGCAAATGCGGGGTGTGTAAACAAGTGCATCCTCTGGCGCCTTGCCAACAAGAATGCGCTCAAACCCACGATAAAGCGGAGAGACCACCCAGGCATCTGTTACGCTTTCGCCATCAAATTCCAGCTGTACCTCTAGGTCCCCCTCCACCCGGTTAAAAGGGCCTATGATCTTCCGGCTCATTTCTTTTTACCCCCAGATGGTGGAACTTTAATGTGATCAGCCGTTGCATTCTCACGCAATCGATCAGGTGTCGCGGCTTTAGAAAGCGAGGCCAGCGCCACAAACCAAGCTTTGGGCATATCAGTTGGAAGGCCTACAGGGATACCAGCGATCTTTGGTGTTTCCATAAAGGGATGTCCTGGTTCTTCAAACTTTGGCGCAGTGCAATTAATGCAGGCATAACCGCCGCGAAGGCAAGAGCCGCTTCCATTCCAAAGGCGGGTGTTGCAATCCGCTCGTGCTTGTGTGCCAAGGCAGCCCATATGCTCCATCATACAACCAAGGTCAGAAGGTTGCTCAGCGCTGGCTTTAAATTCATAAAATTCATTTCTGGGGCAGCCGTGATGTACCAGATGATCCGTATAAGAACGTGGCCGCTCCAAATCATCCATCTGCTCTTCAGCAAAAGTGCCAAAGGCGAGCGCCATTAAAGTCTCGAGCACCCAGTTAGGATGTGTCGGGCATCCCGCAATGTTTACAACCGGCAGACCAGAGCTTGAGCGAAAATCAGAGCCAAGCAAACCACCAGGTTCTTTGCCGTCATAGGCAAGGCCAACGGCTTCAACCTCATTATCGCCCGCTGCTGTGATGCCGCCAAAAGCGGCGCAACTGCCAACGGCGACCACATGCTTTGCGTGAGATGAGAGATCCTTAATCCAGTCAATCATCGGGCGGCCTGTGCCTGCCATCATATGGAACTTACCTGTACCATTCGGTCCACACATAGCCGAGCCTTCAAGGCATAAGAAATCAAGTTGCTGCTCACCAGAAATGATTTTTTTCAAAATTTCAATGAGTTCTGAGCCAGTTTCCAAACTTAACGAGGGGTGCCATAAAACCTCAATACCAGCCGCTTCAAACCCGGTGATTAAGTCAGGCCCCTCCGCGCAGAGGAGAGAAAGCGAGCACCCACCACACCCGCCAGATTGCAGCCAAAGCAACGTTTGCTTATCTGCTTTAGAAGAAACGGGTTTCATATCGACGTCACGCAAAACTTTATTCATGAGCAGTCTCTATCTTGGGGAGTGATAAAATAAATTCAGCCCCGCCTTTCTTGTGATTGCTTGCCGTAATTTTCCCGCCCAGCTCTTCAGCCAGACCATAACTAATATAAAGCCCAAGGCCGGTTCCTTGCCCAAGCGGCTTGGTTGTAAAAAACGGCTCGAAGATTTGATCAATGGCACTATCTTTGATACCTGGGCCATTATCTATCACATGGATCTCGACTAAATGGTCAGTCTCAATTGTGCGAATGGTGATCTTGGCATTGTCTTGGCCGTCGACAACATCAAGCGCATTTTGCAAGAGATTGACCATAATCTGATGCACGGGCCCACGGCGAGATGTGATCTCTAACCGCTCTGGCATGTCATAGATAAAATTATGTTTGCTTGTCACAGATTTAGACACCCAGTGCCCAGCCGTGCGGATCACACGCACAATATTAAACGGCTCTTGTGTCTCCTTTTGAACAGAAGAAAAACGTCGTAGTTCTTGAACAATTTCACTGACCCGCTCTGCCCCCTCAAGCGTGCCATCCACCAGTGGGTTAATATCAGTGACGATGCGATCAATTTTTAAATCTTGCCGCATCTTCACCAGCTCAACACTATCTGTGCCACCATCAATAGCTTTAAGGTATTTTGTAATCCGCTCTCCATAGCGGCGCAGTGCATGCATGTTGCCAAACACAAAGCTAATCGGGTTATTGAGCTCATGAGCCACACCAGCCACTAAGCGGCCAAGTGCTGTCATTTTCTCTGCAAACACCAATTGTTGTTGTGTGTTGCGCAGCTTCTGATGGGCTTTATCAAGGTCTTTATAAGCGCGTCGCAATTCACCCAAATGCCGCCCAATGAGCACAATGCCAACAAAACGCCCCTCATGATCATAGCGCGCAGAGCAATTCATAGAAAAGAGGCTTTCCTTACCATTTGAATCAACGAGGAAAAGTTCCTGATCTTCTATTCTTTCATGGTCTCGGATTTTTGTGGTCAGAGTGGCCGCGGTTTTGGCAGATTGGCTCGCAAAGATACTTTGTAAATCTTTGCCTAAGATGTCGTCATCTTGAAAATTGGAAAGTTTTTTATAAGCCGCATTGGCCTGCTGGATTTTGCCTCTTGTGTCACAAACAATCAGCACATCCGTCATGGAAGAGAGAACGCTGTCAATAAAAGCTTGTGCATCTTCAAGCTCGGCATTTTTTTGCTCGAGCTCTAATTGATAGCGAACATGATCTGCATAAACCTCATCCATTTTCTGGATGACATCAATCCACGCTTCTTCATTATTCTCCGATAAGGCAATATGCTCCCCAACCCCAGCAATATTAATTAGGCCGTCATTTTTATTATGATCACTTTGGTCTGTTGAGCTCATGAACCTTTTTATCCATCTCCTTTAGCAACCTTGTCAGAATGCGCAAAACTTTCGATCTTATCAAGTGAATAACGCTCTAATTTTGAGCGAAGTCCCACACGCGATAGTCCAAGCTCACGTGCCGCCTGGCTTTTATTCCACTTATGACGAATAAGCGTTTCTTTAATAATACGTGCTTCTAAAGCTTCAATACGGTCTTTTAAAGTCCCATCTAAGCTGGCAAAAGCCTCTAAAACCCCATCATCATCAGGCGGAGCTGCTCGCAATATACGCGGGCTTAAGAGATCAGCCGTTAAATCTTGCCCCTCTGGGGCCATAACCACCATATGCTGAATTTCATTCATTAATTCGCGCACATTGCCTGGCCAGTGATATTTAGTCAGGCAATCAATAGTCTCAGCAGTGAGGTCTCCAACCTTTTTCTGTAAACTTGCTTGGGCGCGTTTAAAGAGGATATCAGCAATGGGCACAACATCTTCACTGCGATCTCGGAGCGGTGGCAAGAAAATAGTCACACCTGCCAAGCGGTAATAAAGGTCTTGTCTAAAATTCCCTAACCGAACTTCATTTTCCAAATCTTTGTTGGTTGCCGCAATGACGCGAATATCAACCTTGCGGGTTTTGCTTGAGCCAACCGGGCGAATTTCACCCTCTTGGAGAACACGCAATAACTTCACTTGGAACGCAGGCGAGACTTCACCTATCTCATCAAGGAAAATCGTGCCTCCGTTAGCCCGCTCAAAAAGACCAACATGGTCTTCAACAGCGCCAGTAAAGGCACCGCGTTTATGACCAAACATTTCACTCTCTAAAAGCTCATCAGGCAGTGCACCACAATTTTCAACCACAAACGGTTTGTTCCAGCGAAGACTGTTATAATGGAGCGAACGCGCGGCTAATTCTTTGCCCGTACCAGATTCGCCGGTGATGAGGACAAACACATCATATGGGGCGAGTTGAGCAAGCTTTGAGCAAATCTCATTCATCGGGCTCTTGGTTGAGCGCACAATTCCATCATCATAAGAATAGCTTTCTTTAAGCTCCTTGCGCCGTGTATGCATCACCGTCTCAGCCCGGTCAGATGACATTTTTAGCTCAATGGCCAGCAGCTCATTATTACGCTGTAAATCATAAAGACCAGCTGCATTTTTTAGTGTGAGCAACAGTGACTCAGGTTGCCAGGGCTTCGTGACATATTGATAGATACCCGCTTCGTTTACGCCTCGAATAATATCCTCAGCCTCGGTATAACCCGAAATGATAATCCTCACCAAGTCAGGCCATTTGGTGCGCGCTTTCTTTAAAAACTCTACCCCTGTCATATCCGGCATACATTGATCGCAGAGAATGATCTGCACATACTCAGTCTCAAGGATTTCCTCAGCCTCAGAAATTGACGTTGCTGTTTTCACATCAAAATCTTCTTCTAAGATGCGCTCCAAAGCTTCAACACTGCGCGCTTCATCATCGATAACGAGTATGCAAGGCTGGTCTACGTCAATGTCCATTTAACTTCTCCAAATAAAGCAATAAAACGCTCTAACCTGCGTTTTGACTTATGTCTAAATCTGATTGCTTCATTAAATCATCTGCTGACTTATTTTGTGTATCAGGGCTAGGTTTATGTCCAATTTTCGCAAGCGAAAGTGTGGCTTCTAACCAATTGATCCAATCTTCATACCCCTCTCCAGTTGTAGAAGAGATTTGTAAAACTTTAATCCCTGGATTAACGCGCCGTGCATTTTCAATTGTCTTTTCAACATCAAATTCAAGATGCGGTAACAAATCCACTTTGTTGAGAAGCATCAAGTCAGCAGCGTGGAACATATCTGGGTATTTAAGTGGCTTATCTTCCCCCTCAGTGACTGAGAGAATAACCACTTTATGAGCTTCACCAAGGTCAAAGGCAGAAGGGCAAACAAGGTTGCCAACATTTTCAATAAAGACAAAACTGCCCTCTTGGGGGTTAAGACTGCCAAGTGCATGCCCCACCATATGACCATCCAAGTGACACCCCTTACCGGTATTAACCTGAATGGCTTTCACACCAGTAGCTCTGATGCGCTCAGCATCATTGGCCGTTTGTTGGTCCCCTTCAATCACAGAGCAAGCATGTTTGTCCTTGAGCTCCTCAATTGTCTTGCAAAGCGTTGTGGTTTTACCCGAGCCAGGGCTTGAGACCAGATTGAGAGCTAGGATGCCTCGTTCGTTAAAATATTGGCGATTGGCCGCAGCATATTCATCATTTTTAGAGAGGATGTTTTGCTCAATTTGCACCATGCGCGCTTGGCTTAAACCTGGTGCATGAGCATGCGCCGGCCCCTGACCATAATCATGAGTGGTCTCATGTTCATGGAAATGAGGGTGGTCATGACTATGATCGTGATCGTGACTATGGTCATGATGGTGATCATGGCTGTGATCATGAGACTGTCCATTGGCATGACTATGCTCAAGACCTTCTCCTTCAATTTTCAGATTGCCACTACTGCAACCACATACTGTACACATTAATCGACCTCCAATTCCTTAATCGATAATTCTTCACCACCTGTTACCTGGAGTTGAGCGGAGCCACATTTCGGGCAATCATCATATCGTTGCTCAATGGTCACCGTATCAGCGCATTGCATGCACCAGGCCGTTGCTGGCATATCTATAATAATAAGCTCAGAGCCATCCGCTAAAGAGCCCTTCATAACAACATCAAAACTAAATTTAAGTGCCTCAAGCTCAACACCAGAAAGCGGACCTATCTCAAGCGCTACTTTTTTAACCTGTTTAAAATTTTTATTTGCGCTCTCGGTTTCTAAAATTTGCAAAATCCCTTCACAAATTGACATCTCATGCATGACGCACCTCCAGCTTCGTAGCCGTACAAGGATCAATGGAGGATATTAAAAATCCTGCGATCATCTTAACATAACAAGCATCTGTTCCGCGAATATTACTAATAGAATTGGCTAACGCCCCTTCGGGATGAAAATTCCACTCAGTTGGCGCTAAGATGCGATAATCCTTAATCACATCCCCTTCAATCAAGGTACCATGCATGAGAAGCCCCCGTGACGCTTCAACCAACCCCACCCCACGCTGTAAAGCAGTGTAATGGTTTAAGGAGTTCTTTTGATGCTTGCTAGGACGGTTTCTGTTATTTCTGTTCAATAAATTTTGAAAGACATTGGGCCCTATGGACTTAGGAAAAAACGCTTCAGTTCCTTTAGACAAAAGAGTGTGAATGTTTTTCCTGATGCGTAAAAAAACGGAAACGATCTCAACAAGTCGGGAAAAATGCCGCGCCAACAATCCCGCACCGCATTGCGATACAACCTGCATTATAAGCCCATGTTGAATATGCCGTGAAAGTGAGGTCGTCTCAGCCGGGTGACCATTCCATGAGGGAGTGGAGGGGAGGGGGGATATCTCACTCATAGATCCATCAGTTTCTGAAAAAGAGGCCTCGGGAGCGGGGGCGGGAAAAAGAAGTTCTTCACAGTCTTTTGCAGATAGAGCGGGCAAGAAATTTAAAGCCACCTCTCCTTCACCGGCCCATTTTTGTTTAATAATTTCATGACACACCCTAGCAGCAAGGGTTTCACTCTTTGTCGACCAATGCAGGATGATATCTCTGGGCTTAGCTGTTGCCCATTTCTCAATAGTACACCCCAAAATATGAGATGATAAAAGTTTAGTAAGCGTGCTGAAGGCACTCTCTAGTTTGTCTTCTGTAATATCTAGATGAGTATCCATAGAGAAGGGGGGATGCGAACCAAAGAGAGCTTTCTCAAATTCTGGTCCAAGTGATATTATTTGGGGGTATAAAACTTCATAGCGCTCAGTATCAATGTCTGAAGAGTTTATATGTGGCGCAAGCAATGCAGGCCAATCCATAAAAATACGAAGCATATGCTCTCGAAGCATTTCTATATCTGTTAAAAGAAGCAGGCCCACATAAATGCGTTTGATGTCTTCAGGAAGCTCATGAGGTGCTTCCTGGAATTTTGCAGATAAAAGAGCTTGAACGGCTGCAAACCCTTGCGCTTTGCCGCAGATATGAAATAGCAATGGTATGGTTCTCAAAGCTTCATCAATTGATTTCCCAACCAGAATTTGAGCCGCATGAATAGGGCGGTTGTTTGTGATTGCCACATGCTTGCTTCCATCAGGGGTAAGCAGCACATCAATTTCAATTTGCCCTTCTAAATTCATTTAGCCTTGCTCCTTCAAGCTGGCTGTTTCATTTAATGGTCCATGGTCGTCAGTTTCGTTTGTTCCTTTTTGAGGTATACTTCTGTTGCCACGTAAAAAATCACGACGGCTTAGTTCGATAGGTTGTTTTGGAGTGTCTGAATGTTGCACCGATTGAAGAGCATCTCCATCTTCACTATTAGCTTCATCTGGCTCTTCAGGGTCGGGCAGTTTATCTTCCGGGTATTCGCCCCGCCAGATCATGTTCATTTCTTTTTCTTGCTCACTTAGCTCGTCTTGTTGCTCAGGATCCATAAGCGTCTGTAGAGAAATCGCAGCCGTTTGCATGGCAGAGCTATGGTCACCAAATTGAAACATGGGGGAAAAGAGAGAACACATCCGGTAAGGACCAAGTTCGTCATCCTTGCCCGTGATGAACTCAAATTGGCCAGCCGGTAGGATGTGATCAAATTTTAAGCCTGTGCGGATTTCATCCCAACCTTCAGTTTCATCTCCCGGCAACATTATAATGTTCATGCACCAAGGCGTAACCAACACACCAACCCATTCAGTCTCGAACATGCCATAAGCAATCGCCTCAACTTTTAAAGCGGAATTACAAATAGGAACATCAGCCATTGATGTTTCATAAATACGTTGAAAAACACGCTCTAACAAAGCGCTTTTCTCATCCTTGTGAAGAGGAGGGAGTTGGATTTCAATACTCTCAATTTCACCCTCAACCTTAACAGTAGAGCCTAGGTCGTTGGCATCATCTGAACCAGCTATTTGAGTGTCATTGTCCATCATAATCGGTCACTTTTAAATGAGCAGCAAAGGCTAGCCTTTCACCACCATGAACTCCTCTTTTTTGCCATCACAATTAGGGCAGGTCCAATGGTCAGGTAAGTCAGAAAAGGAAGTCCCTGCTGGAATTTGCCAATAATCATCTCCCTCATGCGGGTCGTATATGTGCCAACAAATTTTACATTCAAGCTTGGTGTCAGCATCGATTTTCTCATTATTGCCGCCATAGGAACCAGCATAGAAGTTTCCAGCATCACTCATGATTGATATACACCTCAATGATTTCGCCTAAGCGGTAAGCACTGTCCTCAACATCTTCTTGCGCAGCACAGGTAACATTTGGAATGTTGGTGACTTCTATTGTGTTGAGAATAATCACATCCTGACTATTGAAGAACTGCACCCACCAAATGTTGTTCGTGCCTGTAGATGACACGCGGCAATTGCCATAGCCACGTGAGAGAATGGTTGTGTTACCAAATCCAAGCTGCTTGCCCATAAAGGCAATGTCTTCATCTGTTTGAGGTAGCAAGGTGAGGTTAATCACATGTGGCATATCACCTGCTTTATAATCTTTAAGTGTGTCATCAAGTTCAACCACTAGCGGGGTCGCATTTAAAACGCCTGCAGGTAACACTTCTGGCACAGGTTGCGGAGCCGGTGCAGCATCCTTAAATGTGTGGTCAAGAATTGAAGTAGGGAAGTCAGCAACCTCAACAATATCATTGATAACAGTCCCTTCATCATTACCAGTACGCACGCGCCAAACACCAGCCAAAACAGATTCTTGTGCTTGAATAGCGCCTCCATCACCAAGGGCAGAAACTTCGCCCTCACCAAGCACCTGGTTCACAAGAGCTTGGTTTTCATCATCTAAGCTATTGAGATCAATGATGATCGTTTTCTCGCCAACCTTGTAGCTATCAAGAGCTGCTTTAATTTCAAGCAAAACGCGCTTGGCATCTTCAAGGCCAACTAAATTTTCAGGCTCAGGAATATCTGGCATGGAGTAAGTCGTCATCTCAGACGGCATTTCCATATATTCAAGTTGAGCGCCATCATCATCAATCGGCTGGGTTCCAGGACCAACACCACCAACGGGCATGTTAGAAGGAGGGAAAGAGCTGCTCATTATAAGTCTCCAATTATCTAAGGTGTTTTCTATCTGTTCAGTTCGTATCTTAAGCCACAGTCGCTAGACATGAGAGCTTAGTGCACAGCCTCGCTGGTCTCCTCAGGGCCGCACCCATGCGGTAATTTAAATGAAGGTGGCTCGGTTGGCTCTTTGGCTAAAATTTCTTCAACCATGCTCACATAGTCAGTCCAATCCTGCATGCGAGTAATGGTGCCGAGATATTGCCCACCTTTTAAGAACACAAGCGCTGGGAACGCGTTGAAGCGGTATTTCACTTGGAGTGGCCGCTCTGCATCCCTGGAGACCACAGCTGGTTTAAACTTGCCTTCAAAATGTTGTTCAAGCATAGGAACAACAACAGCAACATCAGCTGTTTCATCAAGCCGCTCTCCATCGCCACCAAAAAACAACATCGTATAGTTTTGTGCAGAGGTCCATTCATCATGATTTTCTTCGGTGATCACTGGATATTGATGATCATCAACGAGCATTTTTACTAAGGGTATAAACATTTTATGAGGTCTCCACTATTCTGCTTTGCTTTTTTCTGCGCTTACTTTTTTGTCTGGGGCTTAAGGTGATCTGGTAATTCAGGTTCTCTGTTCACAAGGTCAGCAAAGAGATGATCAATATCACTACCGCCATAAAGGGCCTGCTCTACGGCTTTAAGCGCGTTTGAAATCTCGCTCGCTTTTTCTTCTGTCAGCACTTCTCTGGCAGCGTCTAAAAAGGTGAGGACCCAAGTGCCAGAAGGTTGTTCACCTACGAGTTTCATATCGACACTCACAAGAGTGCCGGTTGCGTCATCAGGTCTCTGACAAAGTGCATAGCCAGGACTGGTGCTGATGACTTTCATTGGGATCCCCATACACATTAGCTGGCATCTCCACCGGGTAGTTTGGCTGGTGGCATTTGATGCGGGTCAAATTCAGCAATACCGTCATCAGTAAAAGTTGGGCCGTTCCACGCATCAGAGATAATCAAGCGATCATCACCAATCCGACAAGCCTCTCCTTCGCTTGGCCGTTCATTTTCGTAGGCTTCTAAGGTGACCACTTCACAACCAACCATGCCATCATCAGGCAATGGTACATCTCGTTTTTGAACGTCAATGCCAAGAGTGCGAAGATAATCTATGGCGTGCTGGATAGAAGGCTCGATTTGCTCTTTGACTTTGGGGCGCAAACTCCCGCCATAATCTTCCAGCTCAACAGGTTGAACACCAATGAGCAACATAGATTTAGGGACATTGCCGAGCATTTCAGCCGTGGCGAGAACTTCTTGAAAACCGGTTTGATGCAAACTCATTTTTTTAGCGCCAAGAAATTTTGGTACATTCTCATCTTTGACAAGTTTCATGGTGCCAGGCTCTAAGCCATAATCAACGGCGTCAAAAACGATTAAATAATCAGTTTCACGAACATGCTGTACAAGATAAAGGCCTTGGGTACCCCCATCCATAACTCGTACATTATCAGGAGTTTCATAGTGACGATACATGTGCTCGACCGTACGTACACCAAAACCTTCATCAGCCCATAAAATATTACCAATCCCCAAAATGAGAACGCGAGGCTGTGTTGTCATAATCCCTCCCCTGGATTGCTCCAACAAAATGTTTAGTTATTTTTAACTTTTCATAATACTTAGCAATCCGTAGGCCAACTAGATAAACCATTGATTTTTCTAAATAAATATCAGATGGCGGAAGGTGCAGAACTAGATATCGGTAAGCAATTGACCAGAGCAGGCCGACCTATGGAAAGTTGCTTTCCATCTCAGGAGTATTGAAATGGGAGAGCAGTGAGGGTGAAGCTATGTATAATGTTAAATTGACAAGTTTCTTACCATAGGCAGCAAAAAACGCATTGAAACTCAACCTCAATAAACGAAGAAGGAGCTCAGCCCACTTCGGGCTGAGGGACATGGCGAAACGTCAGTGTAGCCCGGCGCGTTGCGCCGCCTTTCGGAGGCCCATGAGCTTCAGCTCATGGAATAGCCGTGAGAAATAAAAAAAGACGCTTCAAAAAGAAGCGCCTCAAGTTGATTTAGGAAGTAAAAAACGACTACTAGATAGGGTTAGTCGTCAGTCGGGCGATTATCTTTAAATAAACGCCATCCTGATATCATCGAGCTGATGATTGATTGACGTGACATAATATCTTCGCGAACAGCCACATAAATATGAATGATCGCAAAACAGATAATAAGCCACATAACTAGATGGTGGTATGTATGCACATCTTGGCTTTGTCCCATGAGCGGAATGAACCATGATGAGAAGTACTGATATTGCCAGCTTCCCATACCGGTACCTTCTCCATAAAGAGCAAGACCACTAATGATCATGAAGATCGAGCCCCATACAAACATGAGATGCATAGAAATAATCGCGAGTGGATTATGACCGGTATATTTTTTAGGTTCCTTCACGATGAAGCTATACCACTTAATTTCGTGCCACACTTCATCCCAAAAATCTTTTGAGAAAATATGTGGCAAGAAAATTTCTTTTGAATGGGAATTGCCAACAATTGCCCAATAGGCCCTGAAGACAAACCCAATGATAAAGATATATGCAGCAGCAAAATGTACAAAGCGAATATATCCCATCACATAGTGATCACTGGCTTCCCCCGAAGAAACGGAGGGAAGCGGTGAACCAATGAAGTAACCTGTGACGCAAAGTGCTAGAATTGCAAAAGCGTTAATCCAGTGCCAAAGGCGGACAGGTGCTTCATACACATAAACGGCAGTTTGTTGGCTTGCTGCAGTTTGATCAGCCATATCATCCTCCTTACCGCACTTTTACTTGTGCAAGCTCTTCACCATCAGGCCCCATAACGTGGGTAGAACAAGCAAGACACGGATCAAATGAGTGAATGGTTCTCAAAATCTCCACAGGTTCATGAGGACGCTCAACCTTGGTGTTCATCAAAGAGGCTTCAAAGGCGCCAATATTGCCTTCATTGTCCCGAGGACTACCGTTCCATGTGGTTGGAACCACACATTGGTAATTCTCGATTTTTTGATCTTTGATGCGGATCCAGTGAGCCAAAGCGCCACGCGGTGCTTCAGTAAAGCCAACACCTTTCACTTCTTTCGGCCAAGTTGATGGATCCCAGCTTTCAGTGTTCGCTGTTGTCTGGTCACCAGCTTTAATATTGGCAATCATCTTGTCTAAGAAGTAGCGTTGCTTGTAAGCACACCATTGAGCTTCAAGTGCACGTGCTGCTGTCCGGCCAATCGTTGTAAAGAGGGCAGAAACAGGCGCATTGCCAAGAGCTCCAAGCGTATCAGTGATTTGATCTGTGAACTCAGTGTGCTTAGATGCATAACCAACAAGATAGCGAGATAGCGGACCAACTTCCATAGCATTGCCGCGCCAACGAGGTGCTTTAATCCATGAATATTTGGCAGCTTCATCAAGCTGTTTAATGTCAGTTCTTGTACCAACGGTTTTCGGTCCAAGTTCATAGTTCGGATCAGTAACACCATCCCAAGGATGCAAGCCTTTGCTTTCATCATCATATTTATACCAAGAGTGAGGTACAAATTCTTGAATTTGTTCAGGGTCACGATGGTCAACTTCATGAACTTCATTAAGGTTGCCTTTGATAATGGCACCACGAGGCATCATTAAGTTCTTCGCTGAAAAGTCATTTGGTTTATCTGGAATATCACCATAGGCAAGCGCATCAGTGCCAGAAATACCACCACCATAATGCCAGCCAGCATCATAATAAATCTTACCAATGGCGATAATATCAGGGATGTAAACATTATCGACAAACTCAATTGTTTGGTTGATGATAGAGCGCACATGGTTGAGGCTTTCCATATTGATCGCACCAACAGAGCCTTCGCCATCAATGTTAATCGGGCAAGGCACACCACCAACAAGCCAGTTCGGGTGTGGGTCTTTACCACCAAAGATCGTTCTGGTTTTCATGATTTCTTTTTGGAAATCAAGAGCTTCCAAGTAGTGGGTCACCGCCATCAAATCAGCTTCAGGTGGAAGGATATAAGCAGGGTTATCCCAATAACCATTTTTAAAAGGACCAAGCTGACCGCTTTCAACAAACTTCTTCAAGCGGTTTTGAATGTCACGGAAATAACCAGGTGATGATTTCGGATGACGCGGCGATGATGCTTTTTGCAAAGCAGATGTATCACGAGGGTCAGCTTTAAGAGCATTGATCGGGTTCACCCAGTCAAGCGCGTGCAAATGATAGAAGTGCACAAGGTGATCGTGGATCTCAAGTGAAAGCTGCATGATATTACGAATAGAGTTCGCATTATCAGGGATCTCAATGTTAAGAGCATCTTCTACGGCACGAACAGATGTTAGAGCGTGCGTACCAGTACACACACCACAAATTCGTTGCACAAAAGCCCAGGCATCACGTGGGTCGCGGTTCTTCAGGATAACCTCAAGACCACGCCACATTGTGCCAGTTGAAACAGCGTTTGTAATAATATTATCAGAGTTCACATTCACTTCACAGCGCATGTGCCCCTCAATCCGAGTAACCGGGTCAACAACAACGCGTTCACCAGATGTATCTAGCGTAAAGCCATTTGGAGTTTGAATAGCCATTAGTCGTTATCTCCTTTTGTACGCGCTTGTTTCACGGCGCTAACGGCCGCGTGAGCAGCAGCAGCGGCACCAACAACCGTGGCAGCACCAACGCCAATTTCATCAGCGTTTGCTTCGATGCCAAATTGGTGAATATCAGTGAGACGGTCATAGAAGCCGCCTTTATCCCAGAAGCCATCTTCCGAGCAGCCAATGCAACCGTGACCAGCTTGAATTGGGAATGAGAGGCCACCGTTCCAGCGAACAGTCGAACACGCATTGTAAGTTGTCGGTCCTTTACAGCCCATTTTATAAAGGCAGTAGCCTTTTTTCGCGCCTTCATCGTCCCATTTCTCAACGAATTGACCAGCGTCAAAGTGAGGACGGCGATAGCATTTGTCGTGAATGCGTTGTGAGTAGAACATTTTCGGACGGCCCTGGCGGTCAAGTTCTGGAAAACGCTCAAAGGTCAGCATATAAGTCACAACAGCAGTCATAACTTCTGCAATAGGCGGACAGCCCGGCACTTTAATAATCGGCTTATTGCCAATGCCAGGAACCTTATGCACTGGTGTAGCACGCGTTGGGTTTGGCCGCGCAGCTTGCACACAGCCCCAAGAGGCACAAGACCCCCAAGAGATAATCGCTTTCGCATGTTGAGACGCATAGGTGAGCTGATCAGTAAAGGGTTTGCCACCAATGATACAATACATACCATCTTCGTTAAGAGGTGGGTTGCCTTCAACCGCGAGTAAATAACGCCCTTTATATTTTTCAACGATTTCTTCAACAATCGCTTCAGCTTCATGACCAGCTGCGGCCATGATGGTGTCATCATAGTCAAGCGAGAGCATTGAAAGCACCACGTCTTTAGCAAGCGGGTGAGCTGAGCGAATAAAGCTTTCAGAACAGCATGTACATTCAAGGCCATGCAACCAAAGCACGGGAATGCGTTCCTTGGTTTCCATAGCATGAGCAATTTTTGGTGCAAACGATGGACCCAGCCCGAGCGCGGCAGCAGTTAGACTGCAATATTTTAAAAAGCTCCGGCGGGTAATGCCTTGACGTCGCATAACGTCATAAAAGGTTTCCATGTGCGGTGACCCTCCTTCAAAATTAAGTTCCCTGAAACGACAAAATGAAAAACACAGAGCTAAAGAGTTAAGTGCGTAACGTTTAAACCGTTCCCCTTCTATCGGCAGTGCATCAGCGGCTTTTTTATAAATTTTGACACTGCGACTTCTAAACCTAATGAGCAAACCCTGTGCCAAAGAAAAAAGAGAAGAGAAAACAATAGATTAGGATGCTTGAAGGGTGTTTCTTATTGCAATCTATGGTTGGCGCACTTATCTTAAGTGGTCTGAGTGGAAACTAACTTGCCACTAAAAAACTTCCATGGAGCTCTCTTTAAGAACTGGCTTTAAGCTAAATTTTAAGAGGTGGTCTTGTATGAGTAGTTCTGAGAGATAAGTTTCATTTTCAATTAAACGGTTAGAAAATTTATGAGCAACAGCCAACCCAAAATTCCATTCCATCTTGAAATGGAATTTACTTATGGTGAACCCCGTGAAATTTGGTCAGGCGTTCGGCGCATTGTTGCGAATAATCAAGGTCCACTTACACATAATGGAACCAACACCTATATCGTCGGGAAAAAAGAAGTCGCATTAATTGACCCCGGGCCAGAGGATAGCACGCATGTGAAAGCTATCCTGGATGCAATTGAAGGTGAAACAATTAGCCACATTCTTCTCACTCATACTCACAAAGATCACTCAGGAGCTTTAAGGGAATTGAAAGAGAAAACAGGAGCACTGGTTTATGCCCATGCCCCTGTGATTGAAAACCGTGGCGCCAGGCGCCAAGTTGATGCCCCGTTAGATGATGGCTTTGTTGATCTAGACTTCCGCCCCGACCATATTTTGAAAGATGGCGAAACTATTGAGCATGAAAGCTGGGCGCTGAAAGCCATTCACACCCCAGGACATGCACCAGATCATCTGTGCTTTGAGCATTTAACTGAACCTGTTCTTTTTTCAGGCGATCACATCATGGCCTGGAACACCAGTGTGGTCATCCCACCAGAAGGGAAAATGGCTGATTATTTAAATTCTCTAAGAAAGTTACTAAACAAAGACTATGAGCGTTTTCTCCCCGGCCATGGCGGGCAAGCACGTGCTCCTGAGCGTTTGATCAAAGCCTTCCTCATGCACAGAAGATGGCGCGAAACAGCCATTCATGAACATATTAAAGAAGGCAAAAACACTATAGATCAATTAGTGCCGTTGCTTTATCCAAATGCAAAAAAGGAAGTTTTGGGAGCTGCTGCTTTGTCAGTATTGGCTCATGCAGAACATTTATGTGAGCAAGGATTGATCACCTCAGATACCAAACCGGCTCTAAACTCTTCATTTGAGGCTATATCTTAAGCTTATGTTGATTTAGTAAGTAAACCTAGGGAGCATTTTTCCTGGTTGGTAAAAACAAAGGCTCACCTTGCTCAACACGCTGGGCGCGCTCACTTAGATTGATGTAATCATCCAAGAACTTTTGCACCCGTATCTGATTGCGCCCTAAATCATAAGACCCATAGCGAGCAGCTGAGCGCATATCGAGCAAGCTTTGTCCTCTTTTAGAGCGTACACGAATTACAATATCATCAGGCGCAGCTAAAATTAGGGAGCGATCAACCGCTTCAATAATCGCATCAGATGAATTTTTACTCGGTGCTTTTAGTGCGACGATTTCCCATTTCCGTTTCAAAACCAGTTGTCTGGCTAAATCAAAAGCATCTTGCGCCGGCGACAAAATCCGAACTGAAACCACATCATCAGCAAAAGATTCTCTTTCAATAAAGTTCACCGGATTGCTACCAAATTCTCGAAACTTGGTCAGTGCATTAAATTCTGGCGGGAAATCGAGACTGGTCGAGACATCATAAATTTGCGGCGTAACGAAATAAACTGGCAATTGAGACAGAGGCCAGAGAAGCACAAGTAAGCTAATCACGGCACCAGCAACAGATTTGCCAAAACCCGACAACAGCTTGTTCCAGATTTGTAAAATCGCAATAACAGAGAGAATAAAAGCAAAAAAAGCGCCGATAAAACCAATTTGCAATAGGTTGAGGGAAACAGCTGTCGATTGCCCCGCATAGCGATGCAAAAGAACAGTGAACACAACAACATGTGCGCTAAAAACACTGAGTTTAAAGCCCCATTCCGCCAAACGCGATTTTCTAAAAGACTGCTGTTTATTCATAACTCTGTACCAATTGAAGGGACGTATAATATATAAAGTTTATGGAATAGCCCCTAGATTAAGGGTAAAGTTGTGTTTTTTCAAAAGGCAAATCGGCTCTTTCCCGTTTAAATTGCAAGCGATCATGCAATCGAAACGGGCGGTCATGCCAAAATTCAATCTCAAGTGGGGCTAATCGATAACCAGACCAATAGTCGGGGCGTGGTATAGTGCCAACCGCATGTTTTGCCGTATATTTTGCAACCGCCTTTTCAAGCGCAAAGCGCCCTTCAAGCGGACGTGATTGCTGTGAGGCCCAAGCGCCAATTTGGCTGCCCTTCGGGCGGCTATGATAATAGTCATCTGCCTCTTCAACTGTTACTGGAGTTAAATCACCTCGCACCCGAATTTGCCGCCGTAAACTCTTCCAATGAAAACAAAGTGCAGCTTTAGGAGTTTGAGAAATCTCTTGTCCCTTAGCGCTCTCAAGGTTGGTGTAAAACACAAAGCCTTGCTGGTCATAGCCTTTCAAGAGTACCATACGTACATTCGGCAGACCGCTCTCATCGACGGTCGCAAGCGCCATAGCATTCGGATCATTAAGCTCGCTGCCCTCGGCATCTTTCAACCACTTGGCAAATAACTCATAAGGTTCATTTTCATTTAAAAAATCAGCTTCATCATTAGCTTGTTGCTCAGGATTATAAGGTTCATTAGTCATTGGCTTTGATCACTTATCAATTAATATGCAACAGAGCTTAGTTATCCAAGCTAGCTTGGTGTTTCACTGAAACATCAAAGGCAGAAGCAAGCAACGCTTTTGTATAAGGCTCTTGTGGGTTTTCAAAAATTTGCTCACCAGAACCTTCTTCAACAATCTTGCCATTTTTCATCACTAGTACATGGTTAGAAAGGGCACGAACCACTTTCAAGTCATGGCTAATGAACAAAAAGGCAAGTTTGCGCTTAGCTTGTAATTCGCGCAAGAGATCAACGATTTGCGCTTGAACAGACATATCAAGCGCACTTGTTGGCTCATCAAGCATCACGAATTTCGGCTCAAGCACCATCGCGCGGGCAATGGCGATCCGCTGGCGCTGTCCACCAGAAAATTCATGCGGGTACCGATCCAGCATATCTGCAGATAAACCCACTTCAACCATCGCTTTGGCCACTCGCTCACGGCGCTCTTCTAAACTAAGTTCCGGGTTTTGAATCTCTAACCCTTCACCGATAATATCAACGATAGACATCCGCGGGCTGAGCGAGCCATAAGGGTCTTGGAAAACAATTTGCAAATCTCGGCGCAGCGGCCGCATCTCTTTCGATGAAAGCCCTGAGAGCTCTTTACCCAAAAACACAATCGGCCCGTCAGATGATATGAGCCGCATAAGCGCCAAACCAAGCGTGGTCTTACCAGAGCCACTCTCACCAACAACGCCTACCGTTTGCCCTTCACGCACTTGAAGAGAAATCCCGTTCACAGCTTTCACATGATCAACCGTTTTGCGCAGCACGCCTTGCTTAATTGGAAACCAAACTTTTAAATCATCTGTTTCCATAATAATAGGCGCTGATAAATCTTCTTTAGGTGGCTCTCCTGATGGCTCGGCTGAGAGCAGATGTTTGGTATAGTCATGGCTTGGGCGTTCAAAAATATCTTCGCACGTTCCTTGCTCGACGATTTTCCCGTTATTCATAACAGAAATCCGATCCGCCATTTTGCGGACAATCCCTAAATCATGAGTAATGAGCAAGAGCCCCATGTTAAATTCTTTTTGCAGCTCTGTGAGCAGCTCGAGAATTTGCGCCTGGATGGTTACATCAAGAGCTGTCGTTGGCTCATCCGCAATGAGCAAATCGGGCTCACAAGCCAGCGCCATTGCAATCATCACCCGTTGGCGTTGCCCGCCAGAGAGCTCATGCGGATAAGCTTTAAGGCGCCCCTCAGCATTTTGAATGCCAACTTTTTGTAACAGTTCAATCACACGCGCCCGGAGCGGTTCACCATCCATACCTCGGTGAATTTTCAAAACTTCGCCCACCTGCATTTCAATGGTGTGCAACGGATTAAGCGAGGTCATCGGCTCTTGGAAAATGATTGAGATCTGATCGCCGCGAAGAGCCATCACATCTGCTTCATCCATTTGAAGTATGTCAGTCCCGTTATAAATGATCTCACCGGTTGGATGAGAGGCAGAGCCCGGCAGCAAGCGCATGATAGAAAGAGCAGACACTGATTTGCCAGAACCAGATTCGCCCACAAGCGCCACTGTTTCACCGCACTTGATGTCAAAATTCACACCCTTTACAACGGTCGTATCTTTATCACCTGAGCGAAACGCAACAGAGAGGTTCTTAACCTCGATCAGGCTTTCAGAAGGCTTATGGCTAGAAGTTTTTTTGTGAATATCATTTGTCATAACCACATCCTCCCTTATTTAAATGTCTTGCGAGGATCAAACGCATCGCGCACCGCCTCACCAATAAAAATTAACAAACTCAGCATTATAGCAATGACGAAAAACGCTGTAATCGTCAGCCAAGGTGCTTCAATATTTTCCTTACCTTGCTTGAGGAGTTCACCAAGGGATGGATCTCCAGGCGGTAACCCGAGCCCAAGAAAATCAAGAGACGTCAGCGTAGTAAGTGCGCCAGAGAGAATAAACGGCATCATCGTGATCGTCGCCACCATCGCATTGGGAAGCAGGTGCCGATACATAATTTTTACATTACTAAGACCAAGCGAGCGGGCCGCTTTCACATATTCAAAATTACGTGCACGCAAAAATTCAGCGCGGACCACCCCCACTAAGGCCACCCAGCTAAAGATGAGCATGATACCAAGGAGTGTCCAAAACCCAGGGATTAATATAGCCGCTACAATGAGCAAAACAAATAATTGCGGAATGGAAGACCAGAGCTCAATTAAACGTTGGAAAAGCAAATCAACCCAGCCTCCAAAATAACCTTGCACCGCACCAGCAGACACACCAATAATCGAAGAAAAAATAGTGAGGATCAAACCAAAGAGCACTGAAATCCGAAATCCATAGAAAACACGCGCCAATACATCGCGGCCATTATCGTCGGTGCCAAGCCAATGGAAATTACCCATCGTACAATGCGGGCTATTCACACCCTGCTCATAAACCTTGCAGAGGTCCTTTTTCTCAAAGGTCCACCAAGGCGCAGAAGGCGCTGCAGTCGGGATATAATCATTCACGGTTGAATAAGAATAACGAATGAGCGGCCAAAGCATCCACCCTGGGGTTTCATCTTGGCTCGCATTTATGGTCGGATCATCATAGCAGTCTTCATTACCGCCCGTTCGAATAAGACATGCCACATCATGGCGTCGATAAATCGCTTCAGTTTCAAACTCGCCGCCAAAAACAGTTTCGGGATAGAACTTCACCACAGGGAAATAATAAGAGCCCTTATATTGAACCATCAGTGGCTTATCATTAGAGATAAACTCAGAAAACAGTGTGAGGAAAAACAAAAAGGTAAAAATAATCAGGCTCCAAAAGCCACGTTTATTCGCCTTAAAGTTCGCCAAACGCCGCGCATTAATCGGCGTGAGGTCTGTTCTCGTCCAGAAAAAGATAATCCGAAACAGAAATTTAAACGGCCAAGAAACAATCTCAAACAGGCGAGAAGCAAGGTGCATCACTAATTCCATTGGACTATACCTCCCGACTTTCAAAGTCGATCCTTGGATCAACCAAAGAATAAACCAGGTCAGAGACTAAATTTACAAAAAGCCCAAGCAGCGAGAAGATATAGAGGTTTGCAAATATAATCGGATAGTCCCGTTGGAAAATTGCACGAAAAGATAGTTGTCCCAATCCATCAAGAGAAAAGATCGTCTCAATTAAAATAGAACCGGTAAAGAGCACACTTAAAATAGCAGCCGGGAAACCAGCGATAATGATCAGCATGGCGTTACGAAACACATGGCCATAAAGCACACTGCGCTCAGATAAGCCTTTCGCACGCGCTGTCATCACATATTGCTTTTTGATCTCATCAAGAAATGAGTTTTTGGTAAGAAACGTTGTTGTCGCAAATGCAGATACGGCCATTGCAATCAGCGGCAAAGTCAAATGCCAGAAATAATCGCCAATTTTTTCATACCAGGTCATCTCTTCAAAATTATCAGAGACTAATCCTCGAAGCGGGAAGATGTTTAAAAAATTATCACTTGCGAATAACACAATTAGCAATACGGCGAGCAAAAACCCGGGGATCGCATAGCCAACCACAATCACCCCGCTTGTCCATAAATCAAACTTTGAGCCATCGCTCACCGCTTTTCGAATGCCAAGCGGAATAGAGATGCCATAAGAAAGCAAAGTAATCCAAAGCCCAAGCGAGATAGAAACCGGCATTTTTTCAATGATCAGGTCAACAACGGCTTTGTCTTGAAAGTAGCTATTGCCAAAATCAAAGCGGGCGTAATTCCAAAGCATCAAGAGAAAGCGCTCAAGCGGCGGTTTATCAAAGCCAAATTGCTTTTCAATCTCTTTGATAAATTCAGGATCAAGCCCTTGCGCACCGCGATATTTCGATGTTGCCTGTGAGGCGTCACTGGCTTGTGAGGCTGGGTTGCCACCAGAGAAATCACCGCCATTGCCACCTCCAACCCGAGTGGAGGCATCTACATCAGTGCCAGAAAGCTGCGCGATCACCTGTTCAACAGGGCCACCTGGAGCAAATTGAATAATCACAAATGTAATGGCCATAATTCCAAGTAGGGTCGGAAAAATGAGCAAAAGCCGTCTGATAATATAGGCGGTCATATGTCTGTGCGGGCTCCCGTGCGTGCTTTAAATTATTGTTGTTCTTAAATATTCCGTATAACTGGAAACAAATAAAAAACTATCTAGATAGAAAAACTATTTAGAGAGTAGTTGTTTGGCCTTTTCTTGGTCAAACCACCAGAGATCGATAATCCCTCGATGATAGGGCGGTTTTTTTAGAGGCCGTGAGAATTTATTCCAATATGCCACATTATGCGAGTCCTTAAACCAATGGGGCATCCAATAAAATTCAGATATGAGCACCCGGTCAAGCGCGCGGCAGGCTGTCTCAAGTTCTTTGCGCGATGTAGCCGATGAGATCTTATCAATTAAATGATCAACAACAGGGTGTTCAACACCGGCTAAGTTAAAGCTAGCAGGCTGTTTCGCGGCTTTAGAGCCAAATAAGTTTCTGAGCTCAACACCAGGTGTCAGCCGCATAGAAAAACGTGAAGTTGTGAGGTCAAAATCAAAATTCTTTAACCGCTCTTGATATTGCGCTGGGTCAACAAGTCTTAGCGTTGCGTCAATACCAAGCGTTTTTAAGTTGCGAATGATGGGCAAGATGATGCGAGAGAAAGAAGGGCTGAAGGTTAAAAACTCAAGTTTCAAAGGCTCGCCAGCCTTATTTACTCGCACACCTTTTTTCATCACCCAGCCCGCAGCCTTTAAAAGCCGCGAAGCCTTGCGCAAATTCTTTCGATCTTGTCCAGTACCGTTGGTTTTAGGCGGGCGCTTCACGTCTTCAAAAACGGCTGGTTTCAGTTGATTTTTAAAAGGCTCTAATAACGCAAGCTCATCAGGCCCCGGTTTGTCAGTTGCTTTAAAGTTGGAGTTTTCAAAGTAACTGCCCGTGCGTTTATAAAGATTGTAAAACAGGTTCTTGTTCGTCCATTCAAAATCAAAAGCCAGCCCAATGGCTTCACGCACGCGGATATCTTTAAATTTTTCTTTCCGTGTGTTGATGAAAAAGCCTTGTGTACCAGAAGGGGTGTCATCCTTGAGCGTGTCAGCAATGACCTTACCTTTTTTCACCGCATCAAAATCATATTTGGTGGCCCAGTCTTTTGATGTGAACTCTTCTCTAAGGTCAAAAACGCCGGCCTTGAGTGCTTCAAATTCAGCGCCTCGGTCTTTAAAATATTCATAGCGCAACTCATCAAAATTAAAGCGCCCTTTATTGATAGGCAAATCTTTCGCCCAATAATCGCCGCGTCGCATTAAGCGCACATAGCGCCCTTGTTGAAACTTGCCAACTTTGTAAGGCCCTGAGCCAACGGGCAAATCAAGGCCTGCCTTTTCAAACGGCACTTTTTTGTAAAAATGCTCAGGGATGATCGGCAGTTCTGCCACCCGCTGCGGTAAATCGCGTGTTTGGTCACCCTTGAAACGAAACCGCACAGTCTGATCATTAATCGCTTCAACGAGTTCCACATCTCGTAGGCTCACCCGGTAGCGTGGATGTCCTTTAGATTTAAGCGTATTAATAGTGAAAACTACATCAGAAGCTTTCACCCGAACACCATCAGCAAACTTGGCTTCAGAGCGCAGAAAAAAGGTCACACCTTTTTTATCATTGTGGATCTCAGCAGAGTGCGCAAGCAAACCATAAACCGCATCCGGTTCATCATAGGCCCGGGCCATCAGACTATCATAGAGATAATCAAGCCCCTGCGCCCGGTCACCTTTACGAATAAAGAGATTGAAACTATCAAATGTTATCCGCGCCTCTGTTCCGATAAGAGCGAGTTTCCCCCCTTTAGGAGCGTCAGGGTTCGCATAATCAAGATGAGTGAAGTCAGCTTTATATTTTAAAGCACCGAAGGTAGAAAGGCCGTGAACTCTAGTGGAGGAAAGTTTGTCTTTATCACTTTGCTTGACTGTCTCATCTGCAAAAGCAAACGGCATTTGAAGAAGGGCAAAAAGAGAAAAGAAAAGAGCTGCAAAAAGAGGTTTACTGCCTTCCTTAAACATAAACAGACCCATTGGAAACCAACCAGACATTAACATTCCTCACCAAGTTTACGGGTTATTTTAATTCAGCTGATTTTTTGCCGCCCTCACTGACTTTTCGCGCCTTTTCCTCGTCGTACCACCAGGTTTGCACATAACCAATCGAGCGTGTCGGCTTCACCTTAGGCTGGGAGAACCGGTTCCAATAAGCAATCCGCTCAGAGGCAGAGTGCCAGTTAGGCACTACATAGTGATTAAAGAGCAAAACCCGATCTAGCGCCTTGGTGACAGTTACAAGCTCAGCTCTGTCTTTGGCAAAAATAATTTTGTCAATCAGTGCATCAATCGCTTTATTTTTAATGCCAATATAATTGCGGCTACCAGGCTTATCCGCTGAAGCAGAGCCCCAATAGAACCGCTGCTCATTCCCCGGGCTTTCAGATTGGCCAAAGGTGGTGATGATCATGTCATAATCAAACGTCTCTAAACGTTTTTGATATTGTGGGGTATCTACCAGGCGAATAGAAGTCTTAATACCCAGCTGATTAAGGTTTGCAACATAGCCGGCAAGTACCCGTTGAAAGGCCGGAGAGATGATCAAAAATTCTATCTCAAGCGGCTCACCAGCCTGGTTTCTCAATATGTTAGTTTTCTTTTCTGATTGAAGGCCAAGCTTAATCATCCAAGAGCATATGAGCCCGCAATTCTTATCGTTTACTGTCTCAGAGCGAATGGTCCAGCCTGCTTCTTCAAGTAATTTACGCGCTTCACGTAACTGTTTTCGTGTGCCCTTGTTGCCATCATGCACAAAGGCTTGATATTCGTCCGTTAGGGCTTTGGCTGGAATATCTGCTTTCAACGGCTCTAAGAAGGCTAGCTCTTCAGCTGATGGTTTACCAGAACTTGCCAACACAGAATTCTGATAATAACTCGTTGTGCGCTTATATTGATTATAAAATAAATTCTTTGAAGCCCACTCAAAATTAAAGGCACGTGATATTGCTTCGCGCACACGTACATCAGTAAATTTAGAACGGCGAATATTAAAAACAAATCCCTGCATGCCTTGCGGGTTGCGTAGCACATAATCACTATTCTTAATCACCAAGCCAGACTTAAGAGCTTTAAACTCATAATTGCGCGCCCAGTTAATAGAAGATGTTTCATTGTAAAAATCAAAAGCATCCGCTTTAAAAGCCTCAAACGCAACAGAGCTATCTCTAAAATATTCAAATTTTAGCTGGTCAAAATTATATTTGCCCTTAGAAGTAAAACTGTCTTTACCCCAATAATCACTGACCCGCTCTAAAACAAGGCTGTGACCAGGGCGTACTTTGCCAACCTTAAAGGGACCAGAACCAAGTGGTGCCTCTAGGGTTGTTTTAGAGAGGCTACGTGGCTCACCCTTTTTATTTTTTCCAGTCCAATAATGTTTTGGAAGAACGCTTAATTCACCTACGATGAAAGGAAGCTCTCTGTTGTTTTTTACATCGAAGTAAAAGGTCACTTCATTTGGGCCAGTGGCTTCAGAGCGAACTACATTTTTATAATATTGCCCATAGCGCGGATTAGCCTTCTTGAGCTCAGTCATCGAAAACATCACATCTTCGACTGTTATTGGCGTGCCGTCATGAAACTTAGGACCTGTTTTGAGCTTAAATGTCACTGAGGAGTAGTCTGATGGATAACTCACCCACTCACATAAATGGCAATATTGAGTAGAGCCTTCGTCTAAACTTTGTTCCATTAAACTATCATAGTTGAGTAGGAGACCAGAGGCCGGGCTGCCCTTGATTGTAAACGGGTTGAGGCTGTCAAAACTACCCGTCACAGGCAAACGCATTACCCCACCCTTAGGAGCATCAGGATTAACATATTCAAAATGCGTGGATTGTGCTGTATATTTGGGGGTATCTGTTAAAGAAAGAGCAAAGTGGCGAATACTAGCCATAGCCTCTTTGGGGGCATCCTTGGCGGGCTCTTCTGCTTTCTCAGTAGTCTCAGTTGCCTCAGAGTCACCAGGTTCTTCTGTGTTTTCTACAGCCTCTTGACGATCTTCTGTCTCACTTTTCTCGGTCTCATTTTCTGACGTTTCCGTTGGCGCTTCAAAAACTGTCATTTGAGCAGGGTAGACAACAGCTCTCTCTTCTTCTTGTTCAGCTGTATCAACAGGGGCTTTTGTCTCTTCATACTTACCCATCTGTGCAGGGTAAACAACGGGGAGTTTTTCTTGTGGAGTAGCGTTAAGAGGCTCAGCTAAAAGCGCTGAGGAGTAAAAATTAGTGAAACCAAAGGAGACAAATAACAAACCAAAGATCGATAATTTTTTTAGCAAAATACGCACCCTTTATAAATTTTATATTTTTCTAAGTTGCTCTTACCACTTATTTCTTAAAAATAGTTTTCTCAGCCTAGTACTCAAGGCACGCTAGTGCAATGATTTAGAGCTAAAAAACACTTTAGTTGCAAACTAAGGGTTAAAACCAGCTGACTTCACGATAAACTTACATATCTTGATGAATTCAAAATCAAAAACACCGTTCACAAAGTCCTATGAACACCAAAAATCATGCCGAAAATGAGACTGATGGCTGTTTTTTTTATTAAGTTTTGTTAATTTGAGATGGGAATATACTAGTCATCATCAAGAAGAGGAACTCAGATTAAGTCCTGGACGACGATTTATGAGAATCTTACCTTACGAAGAAGGAGTACTACCCGTTTAGGGTAGTAGGACATGGCAGCGGAGCTGCCCGGTGCTTAGCACCGCCCAGCGGAGGGCCTGCCGCGATAGCGGCAGAATAGCCCGTGAGTTTAAATTATGGCAATTTAGCTGGGTTATCGCTTAGGCTTCTAAGGTAAGCAACAAGGTTTGCTAACTGCACATCTTTACGAATGCCAGAGAAAGCCATTTTTGTACCAGGAGCAAAAGTCTTTGGGTTTTTCAAAAATGCGGCTAATGCATCATAATCCCATTTGCCACCCTTAGCTTTCAGCGCGTCTGAGTAAGCATATCCAGCGCCGCCAGCAAGATCGCGGTTCACGATTTCATAAAGAGCGGGACCAACTTTATTTTTGCCGCCCTTTTCAAATGTGTGGCAAGCTTTACATTTTTTAGCCACTTTAGCACCAGCTTCGATGCTGGCAGAGGCGAGGAGTGGTTTGATATCTAGAGCTTTGGGAGCTTCAGCCTTTGTGTCTTTCTTGCCAGCTTGGTCATCTGCAACTTCAATTGCATAAGCTGTTTTCTCTTCTTTGTGATCGCCATGTCCATCGGCGTAAATTTCCATGAAGGTTTGCCCGCCCACAATAACAAGTGCAGCAGCCAGCACCCAGCCGAAAATTTTGTTTAATTCAAATGCATTCATGAAAGCCGTATCCTTTAGAAACAGGTCTTGTAAAAATAAATCTTGTGATTGATAGAGATCATTATTTGTGCAAACTAGCCTTGTCTGTTTGTCCAATCAACCAGTGAAAACAGATATTCTCAGGTAAATTTGAAAAAATATGCCTTTAATTTGGCCTTTTAGACGACTTTTGGAGTTTTGAGCACTATGGTTGAGGCGAATAGCACGAATCTCATCCTAATACCAGCCCGCATGCAGGCAACCAGATTACCTGGCAAACCCTTAAAAGATATTGCTGGCGAGCCCATGATCACCCATGTCTGGCGGAGAGCCTCTGAGGCTGATTGTGGCCCCGTTGTAGTTGCCACAGATGACGAAGCTATCGCTGAAGAGATTGAAAAGGTAGGCGGTTCAGCCATTCTGACGCGCTCAGATCATCCAAGTGGTTCAGATCGTATTTGTGAAGCTTTGAATAAATATGATCCTGAAAAAAACTATAAAAAAATCATCAACCTTCAAGGAGACCTCCCGGTTTTAGATCCTGAAGTCGTTCGTCAATGTGCTGCTCTCTTAGAGCATGAGGAGGTTGATATCTCCACCTTGGCAGCAGAAATCACCGACGAGAGCGAAAAAACAAATCCAAATGTTGTGAAAATGGTAGGTGCTGAGATAGATCGCACACGTCAAAGAGCTCTTTATTTCACCAGAGCAACAGCGCCGCATGGGAGTGGTCCGCTTTATCATCACATTGGTATTTATGGCTACAAGCGAGAGAGTTTGGAACAGTTTATTACACTGCCGCCTTCAACTTTAGAAAAAAGAGAAAAATTAGAGCAATTAAGAGCACTTGAGGCTGGTATGCGCATAGACGTCGCGATAGTTG
This sequence comes from uncultured Hyphomicrobiales bacterium, assembly GCA_964022305.1. Lineage (GTDB taxonomy): Bacteria > Pseudomonadota > Alphaproteobacteria > Rhizobiales > HXMU1428-3 > HXMU1428-3. The sequence goes on from CAXIBI010000011.1 coordinate 32,758, forward strand.
ACACACACCCATTAGGGGTCGACACCGCTGAAGACCTTGAAAAGGCACGAAAAATCCTTGAAAAGGTATAGGGGATTTAAAAGAAGAAAGAATAAAAACAATGACGAATTCAGAGTTGAAAATCATCTATCAAGGAGAGCCGGGCGCGAATTCCCATTTAGCTTGCGTCGATGCGTACCCAGGAGCCGAAGCGGTTGCCTGCCCAACTTTTGATGGCGCGTTTGCGGCAGTCAGTAAGGGCGAAGTTGATCTTGGCATGATCCCGATAGAAAATTCAGTGGCGGGCCGCGTTGCAGATATCCATCATTTATTACCAGAATCAGGGCTTTATGTGATCGGTGAGCATTTTGAGCGCGTCAATCACCAGTTGCTGGTCAATAAAGGCACGAAGCTTGAAGATCTGAAAACCATACATAGCCATCAAATGGCGCTGGGCCAATGCCGAAAAATCATTAGAGAGCTGGGTTTAACCCCAGTAATTGAAGCTGACACAGCCGGCTCCGCCCGTTTGATCAAAGAAAAGGGTAACAAGTCAGAGGCAGCGATTGCCTCCAGCTTGGCGGCTGAAATTCATGGATTAGATATCCTGAAAACCAATATTGAAGATGCAGATCATAATACGACCAGGTTTCTTATTCTCTCAAAAGAGCCAAATGATGCTTTGCCAGAAGACGGCCCCGTGATGACCTCCTTCATTTTCAATGTTCGAAACGTGCCTGCTGCCCTTTATAAGGCCCTAGGCGGTTTTGCGACCAATAGCGTGAACATGACAAAATTGGAGAGTTATCAGCTTGAGGGCACCTTCAATGCCACCATGTTTTACGCTGATATTGAAGGCCATCCAGCAACCAAGAATGTCCAGCTTGCGTTGGAAGAATTGAGCTTTTTCTCCTCTCAGGTGAGGATTTTGGGCACATATAAAGCTCATGACTATCGATTGCAAAACAGTCTCTAAGCCAAAACTTGAGAATTTTTCTCAAAAAGGCTTGCTTTTTGACTCTGAACTATGGAAAATATGCGCTGGGAGGTTGGCGGTGGACGAGTCCTTCGCCAACCGGGTCAGGTCCGGAAGGAAGCAGCCCTAACGATTCGGAATCGGGTTGCCGTCCAACCTCCTTTATAAATCTCTTAAGGTTTGCGGCCCTTATTTTTGGTAATAATTCCTCTTGTGGCCAGCAAGTTTCTCGCAGCCAATACATTTTGCATCTAAGGTGTTAAAGAGACGCAATAAATAATGCTGAGCTAGGTCACGCAATGACTAACAAGGTGAAGCGAAGCTATTCGTGCAAAAATGGTGGATCCAATGGCGGAAAACAAAGATAAACCTTCGACAAAAAAGCCATCAAAAGCTAAATCATCCACTAAATCAAAAAAAACAGAGCAAGGTGCGGCCCAGGACCCATATCTCGTGCTGGCGCGCAAATACCGCCCGGCAGATTTCAGAGATCTTATTGGCCAGGAACCCATGGTGCAAACTTTGCGCAATGCCTTTGAAAGCAATCGCATCGCCCAAGGCTTCATGCTCTCTGGCGTGAGAGGGGTTGGTAAAACAACCACAGCCCGCATTTTAGCCAGAGCCTTAAATTATGAGACGGAGAGCATAAATTCTCCCACGATCGACATGAAAGAAGAGGGCACTCATTGCCCTGCCATCATGGCCGGCACCCATGTTGATGTGATGGAAATGGACGCCGCCTCCCACACCGGTATTGATGACATCAGAGAGATCATCGAGGCTGCCCGCTACAAACCAGTTTCAGCCCGTTATAAAGTGTACATCATCGATGAGGTACACATGCTCTCCAAATCAGCCTTTAATGGACTGCTGAAAACATTAGAAGAGCCACCAGCCCATGTAAAATTCATCTTCGCAACAACTGAGCTCCGAAAAGTTCCGGTTACCGTTCTTTCGCGTTGTCAGCGCTTTGATTTGCGCCGCATTGATATTCGCGATCTCGAGCAGCATTTTTCAAACATTGCGAACTTAGAAAAAGTAAAAATAGATGAAGATGCGCTGGGCTTAATCGCAAGAGCGGCTGAAGGCTCTGTTCGTGATGGTCTCTCACTCCTTGACCAAGCTTTTGCTAGAGCTGATAAAAAATCAATCTCAGCCGACAATGTCCGCTCTATGTTAGGCTTGGCAGATCAGTCAGAAATATTAAGAGTGCTTAGTGCAATCTTTGCAGGTGATGCACCTGTTGCGCTCACTGAGTTTCGCAAATTTTATGATCATGGCGGCGATCCTCAACAAATCATTTCAGACATGGCCGAAGCTGTGCACATGGTCACAAGGACCAAAGCTTTAAGTAGCACAAAAGGCACCATAGAAGATGATCACCTAACCGGTGATGATTTACCAGAAGCTGTTAAAGCTCAGATCATTGAAATGGCTGAGAAAATTTCAATGGCTGTACTGAGCCGAGCCTGGCAAACTTTGCTAAAAGGCTATGACGAAATAGGCAAAGCTCCAAACCAACTTAGCGCCGCTGAAATGATCATTATGAGATTGCTCTATATGGGTGATCTTCCCTCACCAGGTGATGTTATCGCAGCTTTAAAAAAAGCACCTGACGGGCCAGTTACAGGCGGCGGCGTACCTGCCAATGGTGGTCAGAATGCTCAAGGGGCAGAGAGCAGAACGTCTTCACAAAATGACGGCGGCGCAGGTGCGCATACACTATCGCGCTCCGTCAATGGCCCTGATATGCATTTTGAAAGCACGCCAGAGCAAGCCATTAACACAGCACCCCACGCTGAAAGCAATCAGCTGCCAACGCTTGAGAGTTTCGCAGATGTCTTAGAGCTCATCGGTGAGAAAAGAGATGTAAAACTCAAGCTCCAACTCGAAGAATATGCAGAACTTGTCCGCTTCTCACCGGGCAGCATTGAGCTGCACCTTTTAGATGGCGCCACTGATGGTTTAGCAGGAGACCTGACCAATAAACTCTCCCGCTGGACAGGCACGCGCTGGATGGTTGCTTTATCTCATGAGCGGGGGCAAGAAACTATTGGCAGCCAAAGACGGGTAAGGGAGCAAAAAGAGCTCGAGCAAATCAAAACACATCCTTCAGTGTTGGATGTGATGCAAAATTTCCCAGGTGCTGAAATCGTGTCAATAAAACCGATAAAACCTGAAGATGAATAATATAATTTAACTCAAATATTTTTAAGGAGCCCGGTAAACGGGAAGATGCACATGTTTGACATCATGAAAAAAGCCAAAGAACTTCAAACCAAAGTGGCTGAAATACAAGAAGAATTAGCAACCACGGAGATTGAAGGCGTAAGCGGCGCCGGCATGGTCAAAGTGACGTTGAATGGCAAAGGCGATATGAAAGGCCTTTCAATTGACCCTAGCATGCTCAAAGAAGATGAAGCTGAAATCTTGGAAGACCTGATCATTGCAGCTCATAAAGATGCTCGTGTGAAGGTTGAAGAATTCTCAGCTGAAAAAATGAAAGAAGCCACCGGTGACCTACCAATCCCTCCAGGCATGAACTTGTTTTAAGGCTCAGGTTTGTAGATCTATTATGCTTGATAAAGGGGAGCTCTTTGCTTCCCTTTATTTTTATTCAAGACTACTCGAAGACCTGCGACTCAGTTAAAAGGCCATATGAAAATAGTACCATTACGGGCTCTGTCACTTGTGAGCAACCTAAAGGTATGTCAATGCGACGGTTGTTGGTGGGCAACCGAAGGAGCAAGCAAAAAAGCGACGGTTGTTGGTGGTCAACCGAAGGAGCTAGCAAATGCGACGGTTGCTGGTGGGCAACCGAAGGAGCAAGAAAAAATGTCTAAAAATGTCACAGGGCCAGAAATTTCAGAGCTCATCCAACTTATGAGCAAATTGCCAGGGTTAGGGCCACGCTCAGCAAGGCGTGCGGCATTGCATTTATTGCAAAAGAAAGATCAGCTTATGCGCCCCTTGGCGAAAGCCATGACAGAGGCTGCTGAAAAGGTCGTTGAGTGCAGCAATTGCGGCAATATCGACACCATTAGCCCGTGCGCCATTTGCCAAGATGAACGCAGGGATAAATCAATGATTTGTCTGGTTGAAACTGTGGGAGATTTATGGGCCCTTGAGCGCGCTGAAGTCATCAAAGGTCAATATCACGTGCTTGGCGGCACACTCTCTCCATTAGATGGCATTGGCCCTGATGATTTAAATATCTCAACATTGATAGAGCGTGCCAACAGTGATGAAGTGACAGAAATTCTCATCGCACTAAACGCCACGGTCGAGGGGCAGTCAACAGCCCACTATATCACTGACTTACTTGAAGAAACGAACGTGAAAGTTTCACGCCTCGCCCACGGTGTACCTGTTGGCGGTGAACTGGATTACTTGGACGAAGGCACACTCGCTGCCGCCATTAAATCTCGCAAGGAACTCTAAATCTCTTCTAAATTCAAAGGGTAATATTTAAGTATAGAAATCACATTCCAGTCATAAAATCTTTACAATTCTAATCGAGTCTTAATCGCTTGAG
>CAXIBI010000012.1:0-35499 GCA_964022305.1 uncultured Hyphomicrobiales bacterium
ACCCGATTGCTTTATCATTGAGCAAGAATTGCGCGAGCTGATGGATATTCCGGTGTTTCATGATGATCAACACGGGACAGCGATTATTGCAACGGCTGGATTGATTAACGCACTGCACTTGAATGGCAAAGACATAAAAGACATTAAACTCGTTTGCTCTGGTGCTGGGGCGGCGGCGATTTCTTGTATTGAGTTAGCCAAATCTAAGGGTGTTCGCCCTGAAAATATTTTGATGATTGACCGTAAGGGCGTGATTTATAAGGGCCGTGAAGGTGGCTTGGATCAATTTAAATCAGCTCATGCGGTTGAGACGGATAAACGTACATTAGAAGACGCTTTAGATGGGGCGGATGTGTTTTATGGTCTTTCAGCTGCCGGGCTTGTGAGCCAGGATATGGTGAAATCCATGGCGCCGGACCCGATTATTTTTGCCATGGCGAACCCTGATCCTGAAATTACACCTGAAGAAGTTCGCGAGGTGCGACCTGATGCGATTATCGCAACGGGCCGTTCTGATTACCCGAACCAGGTGAATAATGTACTTGGCTTTCCTTATATCTTTAGAGGGGCGCTTGATGTGCACGCCAGTGAGATTAATGAGCCGATGAAAATTGCAGCGGCTGAAGCTTTGGCGACTTTGGCGCGTGAAGATGTGCCTGATGATGTGGCGGCCGCTTATGGCGGTCAGCGCCCGAAATATGGCCCTGAATATATTATCCCAGCTCCGTTTGATCCGCGCTTGATTAGCCATGTGCCGCCGGCAGTGGCGCGCGCTGCGATGGATACAGGCGTTGCTCGCAGCCCGATTATTGATATGGAAGATTATACGGCCAAACTATCTGCCCGGTTGGATCCAGTGCAGGGGTGGTTGCAAAGTATTTTCCAACGGGTGAGGAAAAATCCACGCCGGGTTGTGTTTGCTGAAGGTGAAGAAGAGCAAGTTATTCGGGCTGCCAATACATTTTATAATATGGGGCTTGGGCATCCTATTCTTGTTGGCCGTGAAGAAGAGATTATGAACGGCTTTAAGCGCGCTGGTATTGAGTACCGTGATGTGTTTGAAATTCAAAATGCTCGCCGTTCGGAACACAATGAACTTTATGCGGACTATCTTTATCAACGTTTGCAACGTAAAGGCCATGTACGGCGTGATTGCTTGCGGATGACGAATAATGATCGGATTATTTATGCGGCCTGTATGGTAGCGCATGGACATGCCGATGCTATGGTGGCTGGCGTGACACGAAACTGGTCAATTGCTTTTGAAGATATTCAAAAAGTGCTGGATGCTAAGAAAGGGTCTTGCCCGATCGGTGTCTCGCTGGTGTTGAACCGTGGCCGCGCCGTGCTTGTTGCTGATACCTCTGTGCATGATATGCCGACAGCAACTGAGCTGGCTGATATTGCTGAGGAAGCAGCGAAAGTGTCTTGTCGTCTGGGCGCTGATCCGCGGGTGGCGATGCTTGCTTACTCAACTTTTGGTCATCCAGAAGGGGAGCGCTCAAACCGGTTGAGAGAAGCTGTGAAATTGCTTGATGAGCGCGGTGTTGATTTTGAATATGATGGTGAGATGTCTGCTGAAGTGGCACTCAATGCTGAGGCGATGGAGCAATATCCATTTTGCCGCTTAACAGACACAGCCAATGTACTCATCATGCCAGCATTCCACTCAGCGAGTATTGCGACGCAGATGTTGCAGGAGCTCTCAGAAGGTACGGTTATCGGGCCGCTATTAGTTGGACTGGAGAAATCCGTTCAATTGGTACCGCTTGGCGCGAAAGACCGTGACATTGTGAATATGGCGGCGCTCGCTGCTTATGATGTGAACGGGTAGGAAGTTATTTTCTCTCACGGGCTATTCTGTCGCTGAAGCGACAGGCCCTCCGAGGGGCGGCGCTTGCGCCGGGCAGCTGGCGCTGCCATGTCCTGACGCCGAAGTGGCGTCACTCCTTCTTCGTGATGTGAGTTTTTGGGGTGGTTTTCTTTTTACTTAGGTAGCCATCTGTTATAAGGAAGCGTGAGCTGATTTTCTGATAATTTCAAACGATAATCGATCATTGATCCTCCATTAACGGATGAAGTTATGTTAGGGTCTTTTGTCCCGTCATCTTCCCAATTGCAAAACCGACATATGTCGTAAGCATCAAGTTCGGTTAAAGTACGAAATCCACAACATTTGCATGGATATAATTTTTCTGGGTCACCTGTAACAAAAATTTTCTCACCTGAACTAAATTCATAAAGCTCAGCTAAAAATTGATTGGGTGAGGCTCCATATTGATACTTTATCCAGTCCAGGAAAATCTCTTGATCAGTTGCTCCCTCAACCCCATCTGTCTTTAGTTCCTGACTTTGTATATTGCCAAGTTTTAAATGTATCTTGGATAGATAATTAAGGACTTTTTCTCTAGCTATAAATTTTTTCAAAACAACCCCTTACCTTCATGAGTATTAATAACTGCATTATTAGTCCGATCATCTTATCGATGAAATGTTTTGATCTTGCTTGTTGCTTCTGATGCCTAGAAAATATCTGCACTAAAACAATTCGCCTTGAGAGGGGGAAGCGTTCTTTTTGTCTTTAGTGTTTGGTGTGAGGTTTGAGATATCAAATGCGCCTTCTGGGGCGGGCTTTAAGAGTTTTAGTGCTTCTTTGCTGTTTACATTTTTTACGTCCAACCAATCATCGAAATCTTCAGGCATAATGATTGCCGGCATGCGGTTATGGAGTTGGCTGATTTGGTTATTGGCCGCCATGGTGATGATCGCAGCGCTTTCGAATTCACTGCCTTCTGCTCCCAACCAATGATCCCATAGGCCTGCAAAAGCCATTAAGGTGGCTTGGTGAGATGTTTCTGAGTTTTGCGCTAAGGTGATGTGGTGGGGAGTGCGGTTGCCTTTTGGGCCTGACCATTCGTAAAACCCATCAGCTGGCACAAGGCACCTTTTATGAGCCATGGAGGTTCTAAATGATGGTTTCTCCATTAATGTTTCCGCTCGTGCATTAATAATCAGGGTAAAATCATCTGGATTTTTCACCCAATGGGGGATCAAGCCCCACCGAACTAAAGCCAATTCGCGCTTTTTTGCATTCACTTCTCGGATGATCATGATCGGATCTGTCGGTCTGATATTCTCTAAGGGCGGGAATTCAGCAGGATTGAGATATTGAAAGTGATTTTTCACCGTTTCAGGGTGCGAATTTAGGGCAAATTTGCTGCACATTTGGTCTATCAACTCTCACGTTTTCGTGAAATTTTAGGCGGTTCACGGATGTTTTGGCCCGATTTTAGGGGTATTTCAGCGGTTTTTGTAAGAAAAAACGATTTTTTCAAGAATTAAATAAAATTTTATGCAGTTTGTAACTAATTAGAAACCACTCTGCTTCATGATTAGGTTTGAGTATCGGCAGGGATGGATGAATTTTTACACGATATGCCGTTTGTATAAATGAGTTTTGTAAAGTGTGAGTTTAGAGTAATGACTGATAATGGTTTAGCAAAAGTCGTTCAGCGTAATTTCCAAAGTTCTATGACAGAGCATTATCGCTCTCATCTTGATGGAACGAATATCAATAAAACCTCCATGTTGACCACTGATTACCTCAACCACTTTAGTGGTGTGTTGATGCTAATCGAAATGCTGCCAGTTGATCCTGAAGGTTTGGCTGAGGATGTTTTGGAATGGTCTCCGATGACATATGAAGAGCATTTCGAGGTAACAGGTTTTCGTGATAAAGAATTAGCGATTAAAGCTTATGAACATGCTCCAAGAGATATTCGTTCAGCTTTTGATGAAGTGGTTAATCAATTGAACGACACTTTGGTTGATGTGCTTGAGCGTGTTCAAACAAGTGTTGAGACAAAAGAAACTGAGCAACTTTCACAATTTTGTTCTGAAATCACACCAGGGGTTCGCGATTTAATTAGTAAAGCTGCTGACATTGTTAATGATGGTACAACCAATGTTGTTGAGTTAGCACAAGCCTCAGATGAAGAGATGGCTGAAGATGCTCAACTTGAAATTGATGCTTTGTTTGATTGATAAAGTTTATTTCTCTCTCTCTCTCTCACGGCTATTCCTCGCTTCGCTCGGGCCTACGAGGTGCGGCGCTTTTTTGCGATCAGCTTATCCGTACTCGCTTCGCTCCGTTCGGGCTGATCTTGTGCGCCGGACAGCTGGCGCTGTCATGTCCTACTGCCCTGAGGGAGGGCAGCACTCCTTCTTCGTATATTAGGTTCTCAGTTATTCATACTTATTAATTGCGATTTGGTATGAGTTTTTCTCTAAAATAAAATACCATTATTAAACCCTAGTTTTCATAGCGATAGCCGACGCCGTGGACGGTTCTTATGATTGTGGGGTTGGATTGGTCGAGCTCTATTTTTTGTCTTAGTTGAGAAATGAACTGATCTAGGGCTCTACTGTTGGCCATGTAGCGCCTGCCCCAGCATTCTTCAAACAATTCGAGGCGTGAGAGTACCTTGCCCTTATTCTCATATAGCATTTCTAAAACCTTGAGCTCACGCATGGTGAGTTGGATAGTTTTGTCATCAAATTTTGCTCGGAGTGATTTTGGGTCAACTGAAAGGTGATGCATCTGAAACGGAGCTTCTTGTTTTTTCATTTGAGCTGGGGCGCCTGATGCGCGTCTCGTTATTGCCTTAACTCTTGCGATTAGCTCGCGCGGGCCAAAGGGTTTGGCGATGTAATCATCTGCGCCAAGCTCTAAGCCGACAACACGGTCAACTTCATCTCCTTTAGCAGTGAGAAGAATAATCGGGATTTGATCATCCAACGCTCTGACTTTGCGGCATAATTCAAACCCATCCATCTTAGGCATCATTACATCGAATATACAAAAATCTGGTCGTTCTTTTGTGAAGTAAGTTAGGGCTTCTTCTCCATCTTCAGTGAGGATGCAATTAAACCCTTCTTGATTAAAAAGATCGTTTAACCCTTCTCTTAGATGGATATCATCTTCGGCGATTAATATGTTCATTGTGTTCACCTGCTTTTTGATTTTTAACTTAGTTGATTTATTTTTAGAGTAACAATAAATCTTGCTCCCGGATTGGCTTGCTCGGCTTTAACGGTGCCGTCATTTTCTGTTGCGAGTTGTTCGACAACGGCTAAGCCAAGACCAAAACCATCTTGCTTTGCTTCCTTCTTCATGCTTTGCGAAAAAGGCTTAAAAAGTGATCTTGATGTTCCCTTACTAAAAGAGGGGCCCCAATCTCTCACCGTGAGGGTTAGTAGATCATCTTCGATTTTTGATTTGATGCGAACATTGGCGCCTGGTGCGTATTTCCTCGCATTATCGAGAAGGTTCACCAGGATTTGCTCTAGGGCGCTTCTGTCTATTTCTACTTCATTAGGGGTTTGTAAAATAAAAGAAATTTTATCAACCTGCTTGCCTAGTAAGGGGCTGAGGCGTGAGACAGTTTCTTCGATAATATGATCTGGAATGGCTTTTACTTTTTGGCGAATGGCAGGGTGATTGCCTCTTGTTATTGTAAGAGCATTATTCACCATTTCAGAAAGGCGCGTGGTTTCTGAGGCGATGATTTCCGTATATTTGGCAACTTCTTTTGTTTCGTGATCGCTCAGTTGCCCCTGTTTTATGTTACATGAATTCATCTTATTTCGAATGAGGTCAGCATAGAGTTGCAGGTTTGTGAGCGGTGTTCTTAGTTCATGTGAAATGCTTGCAGCAAAATTAGCGCGATCATTTGCTTCTGCCAGTATTTTCTTTTGATCTCTGAAAAGGGTGTAGGCAAGAAAAACCAGCAGTAAGCCGATTGGTAAGGTGAGGGCTGCGAGTGTGAGCGGAAATTTATGTGTTGCTGAATTTGCATTTTGTATTCTTTCTAACCGCCAGAAATAAAGAGGGTAGCTTAATTGTTTTTGAGATAAAATTTTTTCCGCATAGCTATCCTTATTTTGCCAAAGAATATTGTATTGAATGTCCACTAACCGGATATGATTTGAGGTTTGATCATTTGTGATTGAATTTAAAAATTTACCGACCTCATCAATAAGTGAGGCTCTGTTGATCGCTGCGCAATATGTGAAGTTTTTTCGCCCTTCCCAGCAATAGAGCAAGTTGTGCCCTTTAGGTGTTAGATAATTGGACCAGACGCCGTTGATACGATCGAGTAAGGGCAGGCGACTTAAATTTTCTTTTGCGGTAGAGAGAGAGGATGAAATTGTTCTTAGTTTTCCCATTTCTGAATAGAGCTGGCTGGTTGTCTCTTTCGGTGGGTAGATTTGATCTCCATATTGGTCAAAGGAGACAATGAGAATAAAGCGATCTTTTAGTTTTTGAGGGCATGACTCTTGAAAGGTACATCTTAGGGCCCAGGCACCTTGTTCATGGACTGTTTCAATGTTCTTTTTAAACGATTTTTGATAATCTTTTAAATATGACTTTATTTGCAAATCTAACCTTACCAGTTCTAAATTTGCTTCTTTGCTTTCCTGGAATTGGTAGGTTTTTAGGTCTGTATTCAGGGCGTGTAGCCCTATGAGCCCCAGTGCGAAAATGGGAAGTCCGACAAGTGCTGTTAATAAATATCCTAATTTATGACGCTGGTTCATATATTTAGATTTACGCTGAGCTTTGCCGCTCTGCAAGCATCTGACAGATTATTTACAAAACAAGGTTTACAAGGGCACAAAATGGTGCAGCTTGACCCTTTTTTAAAAGGGCTCTGATTGTGGGGGTGCTGCAGACCGACATCGGGAGAATAGGTCTGCAGCGTCAGATTGGGTGACGATACTGTTTGAGGGAACGTGTTATCGCCACCAAAAAACTATAACAGTTCTAAAATTTTAGCGGGATCACAAAAGCTCGCTTTCAAATAACAAGTCTGTGAAAGCCTTTTGAAGGGTTGCACTATTTTTCACTCTATGACTGAACGGGTTGTTTTTGCTTAAAAAAATTGGTGAAAACGTAATTCGCTTACCTAATATATCATTTCATACACTGTAAAATAGCTGTGAACTTATAGGGCGAGGCCTTGCAGATAGTGTTTGATAGGGCAAAGCTATTATTTGAGAATTTTTTGATTCGTTTTAGGACTGCATAAATTTTATGGCTAAAGTAGACATGCAAGATGAGTTAGACGTTAATACGCCTAAAGATGTGAGCCGTCTTCAGGATGTGTTGGTGACGTTGATTATTGCTCTTATTGGTACAGCTGTTTCGCTGGGCCTTTATTTGCAGGCAGGCTTTGGCATGGTCTCTTCGCTTTGTGTGGGCAGCGGATTGTTTATTTGGCTTCTTTCAGCACATTTTCTCATCACACGTATGAGGTTAAAGCGGCTTGTTCAGGGACGTCTTACTCAACTGACCAGTGATGTAAAAAAACTTAAAAGCGAATTACAAGTTACCGAGCTTTTGGCTGAAGGGCATAATGAGTTGTTTACAGGGCAAGATGCCCTTGAAAAAGCCATACGCACTATTGTTGGGCGGATGGATGACTATGATAGCCGTCTTAAAGTTTTGCAAAAAGTGAGTAAGATCACTTTAGAGAAGCCAAAGCGTGAAGAACTTAATGAGCAAAATAGTAAGCTAAAGATTTTAAGCCGTGAATTTGAAACTCTTAGTTTGCAATTGCAACAATTTGAACATCGCTATGATCATGCATCGCAGCAGCAATATAATTTGATGAAAGCTGAACTGGATGTTTTGGAATTTGTTGTGCAGCAGCTGAGTGTTTCTGGTGATGGGGAGCGCTCTCACTATACGCAAAAAGCTCTTGAGGCAATTAGTGGGTTGAGGCAGATGCCTGAATTAAGAACCTTAGCTCAGCCTCAATCACCTGAAGCTTTGTTATCTCCTTCTGTTGCAACAGCTCACTTAAAAAAAGATGTATTGCCGCTTTCTGCTTTACCGCCATTAGAAAAAGTTGTGCCGAAGGTTTCTGTACCAGCTCAGGCAAAATCCGCATTGCCGCCATCATCACTTGATGCGCTTGCTGATGCGGCTGCTTTGGATCGATCTGCTCATTCAGCATTTGGTGGGGGGCAAGAGCAGAGCTTAACAGCCCAGGTAAAGCAACAAACTAATTCTTTGCCTGCTCCTCATGCAGATCAGAGGCTGGGTGGGTACACACAAAGCGAACTGGAGCCAGCTGCATCAAAGGCAAGCGCTTTAACGCAAGCTAATTCGGGTGATACAGCGAAAGCTGATGGTGATTATTCCCTATTAGCTGCAGTTAATGAGGCAATTGAAGCTAATAGAATTGAATTGTTCTTGCAACCGATTGTCGGATTACCTGAACGCGAACTGGTGTTTTATGAAGCGTTTTCACGGCTTCGGAACGATATTGGCCAATTGATTTTGCCAAGAGATTTTATTCCTGTTGCTGAGGTCGCAGAATTAGCGCCGATCATTGATAACCAGATTATTCTTCGCTCCATACAAGTGATCCAGCGGTTGGTCGAAAAGGGGAAAGGGCGTACAGTATTTTGTAATCTTTCCCTAACGTCGCTTAGAGATGCGGATTTCTTCTCTGAATTTATGGATTTTATTGAAGCTAATAAATGGCTTAATGATTATTTGGTTTTTGAGTTTTCTCAGAAGGCCTTAGAGAAAGCTGGCAGCCAAGAATTTGAGAGAATGACGGCCATTTCTAATTTGGGTTTTCGTTTTTCTTTGGATCAGATCACTCGTCTCGATCTTGATTTTAAAGCGCTTGCAGAGCGTCATTTTGGTTTTGTTAAAATCAATGCTTCTTTGTTGCTTGGTAACATGGAAGGAGCGAAAGCGCAGATCCATTCAGCTGATTTAGATCACTTCCTTAATCGCTTAAATATCACCATGATTGTTGATAAGGTTGAGCGAGAAGCGATTGTGCGGCAATTGCGGGATTATAATGTGAACTATGCACAAGGTGACCTTTTCTGTGAACCTAAACCAGTTCGCCCTGAAGTGTTTGGTGGTGATCAAGCGGTTGTGGCGGCTTAAATTCTTTTTAGTGCGGCTTCAGTTGCCCACTAGCAACCGCCGCTGATGTTCTTGGGGCTAAACAACCAGCACACCCTCATAGTTTTTTACTCGGAGTTACTCCTAATGATCCCCCTATTAGATAGTGTTTCATCCCTCAGTAAAGATTATGACGTTTGGTTCTGTGATATTTGGGGGGTAATGCATAATGGTGAAACGGCGTTTGAAAGCTCGATAAAGGCATGTGAAACGTTTAGGTCTGCTGGGGGCCGTATTATCTTAATTACGAATGCGCCGCGCCCTGACTATTCTGTTGCAGAGCAGTTGGAAGAGTTTGGCGTGCCTTCAACTTGTTATGATGGGATTGTTTCATCTGGTGATGTGTCGCAGCATCTTATTCAGACCTTTGAAGGCAAGCAGTTTTATCACTTAGGGCCAAAGCGTGACATGCCTGTGATTGAGCAAGCAGGGCTTACTCCTGTTCCCTTTGACAAGGCTGATGTCATATTACTCACGGGTCTATTCGATGATGAGACTGAAGGGCCTGAGGATTATCGCGGCATGCTGGAAGAGGCTCAAAAGCGCCAATTGCCAATGATTTGCGCGAACCCTGATTTGCAGGTTGAGCGAGGCGCTCGGCTTGTTTATTGCGCTGGGATTTTGGGCAAGCTTTATGAAGAACTTGGCGGCGAGGTGTTTTATGCGGGCAAGCCGTATCTTCCTATTTATGAGCTGGCAGAAAAGAGATTAAAAGAGCTTTTTCCTGGGCAAATCTATGATAAGTCGCGCATTCTCTGTATTGGAGATGGCTTAAAGACGGATATGCCAGGAGCTTTTAATGCGGGGTTTGATGCTCTTTTTGTAGCTTCTGGTTTGCATGTGGGGTCTGAGTTTGATGAGGCAAGCTTAAGTGATTTGTTTGCCCCCTTTAGAGAAAAGCCTGTTGGTGCTTTAAGGCAATTTAGTTAAATGTTTTAAAAAACAAAAAGCCCCGATAATTTTTTATCGAGGCTTTTTGATTTGTATTTAATAAGAAAGAGTGGTTCGCCACTTAGAAAAGATCATCGATGTCGTTTTGGCTTACGCCTTCGCCTTCATCTTGAGGACCGTGCAGGATGAGGTCATCTTTGCGCTGTAAGCGCTCTAGGAAGGCTGTTTCATCAAAATCTCTGCGCTCTTTCTCGGTTTCTATACCAAGGAAGTTTGCGATTTTATGAATGCGATAATCAACGAAGTCTAATGTTTCAACAACACGGTTGATGCGCTGACCAGTGATATCCTGGAATGAGCAGGCTTCAAAGATTTCCATGACATTGCTTTCTACCGTTTGATGGTAGGTTGCTGGATCTTCTGGGTCAGCTGTCATGATGGTTTCAGCAGATTCCATGATGCGGTTTGTTGCATCTTCAGTTGCTTTTACAACGAGTTTTAATTCGTTCTCAGCGTTTGCTAGGGGGTCAACTTCTGCTTCTTTTGTATTTAGAAGTTGCATATCGTCGCGTGTTTCGCTGATTTTTTCCATAATCTGATGGAAATCATCGCCAACGATTGTATCTAAACGGTTTAGAAATTCTTTTAATGTCTCGACAGAGCTTTGTGCTAGGTGAAGCACTTCTGTTAAAGAGGCATCTTGATTGATTTGTTCCGATTGCTCAGCATCGAAATCCTCGCATCTGATCTCAGATACGGCTTGGCTGGCTTTGGCCATGGTGTTTACTCCTGCTACTAAATACAAATGCAGATAAATTAAAGAAATGAGGCCGTTTTAGTTTGCTTCGGCCCTCATCTCTTTGAATTTATTATTCGCCAAATACCGCGTTAATTTTGGCACTGAGTGTTGCTGCATTAAACGGCTTCACAATGTAATTGTTCACACCAGCTTTTTTGGCAGCGATTACGTTCTCAGTTTTAGATTCTGCTGTTACCATGATGAAAGGTGTTTTCATTAGGTTTTCATCAGCACGAACTTCTTTTAGAAGTTCATAGCCAGTCATTGGCTCCATGTTCCAGTCTGAGATGACCAAGCCATACTGTCTTTGTTGCATTTTTGCTAATGCTTCAGTTCCGTCAGCTGCATCATCGATATCGCTAAACCCGAGTTGTTTTAACAAATTCCGAATAATGCGGATCATTGTTTTATAATCATCAACCACCAAAACTGGCATTGAAAGATCAATAGCCATTACGCTCTCCATTTCCCCTAATTGAGCAGGTTTCCCTGCTAGTTACGCAACACGCCCGTTAGGGCCACTTAAAAAGATTAAACTGAGCAAAGACCTGCCAATGCCCAACAATTAGATAATCACCATAACTGTAGGTGTTAAAAATTAGGTTAATAGAGTGGGGTAAACGGTAAAAAAATGAATCATAACTGATATTTTTTGTCTGTTTTGGCTGGATTTTGTTGCCATTTCGTATTGTTTTTCATCTTCTCGAAGAGAAAAAATCATCATTTTGGATAAATTCTTACGATTTTGATCGTTATTTATGCGGATTAATCTTGAAGGGGAGAGAGGGCTTGGTTACTGTCGCGCCAACTATAAAAAAGGGAATAGAAAAATGGTGAATCCTGAAACTGGCGGTTATTATATTGAAGATCTTGAGATCGGAATGGAAGAATCTTTCGAAAAAGAAGTGACTGAAGCTCTGATTATTGCTTTTGCTGAAATTTCAGGTGATACCAACCCTGTTCATCTTGATGAAGATTATGCGAAAACTACGCGGTTTAAAGGCCGGATTGCGCATGGTATTTTATCAGCTGGTTTCATTTCGACCGTTTTGGGAACAAAATTACCAGGACCAGGCAGCATTTATTTGCACCAAGACCTTGTTTTTCGCGCGCCTGTGCGGATTGGTGATGTGGTTACCTCTTCTGTTCGGGTGGAAAAAATCAATTTTCACCGCCGTGTTGTGACACTTAGCTGCAAATGCAGCGTTAATAATCGTGTTGTTATTAATGGTGAAGCGGTCATGATGGTACCGCCTCGTGAAGGGTAAGTAGCTCATTGCTCTTAAGTTAATGAATGAGAGCTTTTGCTCTTTTCACGTTGATTGATGTTGATCCTTGATATTACTTTATGTTGTTGTGAGACTTGTGACTTGATAATAGTCTCACAGCTTAACTTTTAAGTTTCTCAAATCAATTATGCGGTGATTTTTATGTTGGACCTTACGTCTTATAAGGACTTTCCAGAAAGTTCGAGCGGGTGTGTACTTGCAATTGGGAATTTTGATGGTGTGCATTTAGGTCATAAGGCTGTCCTTGCGCACACGATTGAAATTGCTAGAGCTAAGAGCTGCTCGGCTGGCGTGATGTTTTTTTCTCCGCATCCACGGCAATATTTTTCTCCCGATACGCCTTTATTTATGCTTACTAACCCACGGCAAAAGCGGGTGGAGTTTCAAAAGGTTGGGTTAGATTTTGCCCTCGAGCTCCCTTTTAATGCTGATTTAGCACAAAAAACTGCTGAAGAGTTTGTTTCTCAAATTCTGGTAGACGGCGTGAAGGTTTCTCATGTTGTTGTTGGGTATGACTTCTTTTTTGGCCGTGGTCGCACGGGAAATCCGCAAATTTTACGAGAGTTGGGTGAAGATCACGGTTTTGGGGTGACGATTATTGAGGCTGAGGGGCAATTTCCAGGCGAGCAGGCCGCACATCCTGGGCAATTGATTTATTCCTCAACCTTGGTGAGAGATGCTCTTGAAGAGGGGCAAGTGAAGCGGGCTGCCAGCATTTTAGGCCGAAACTGGCAAGTTGAGGGCGTTGTGACCTCTGGCGCTGGGCGCGGGGAAGGGCTTGGTTTCCCGACAGCGAATATTTCTCTTTCAAAGGGCTGTCATTTACATCATGGCATTTACGCCGCTTTTGTTCATCACGGACAAGAGACCTATTTAGGCGCGGCTTATTTTGGCAAGCGTCCCAGCTTTGATAATGATGAGCCGGTCTTAGAGGTCTTTCTCTTTGATTATGATGGCAATTTATACGGCGAGGACATTGCCGTTGAATTTGTTCATTTTATCCGTGATGACATGAAATTTAGCGATTTGGATGAGCTTAAGGCTCAAATGGATGCGGATTGCGATAAAGCGAGAGAGATTTTGAAGGGGGTGTGAAGAGATTCTTAGTGGTGCTTTAGGTTGCCCGTTACTCTCTTTTTTCTCTCACGGGCTATTCTGCCGCTGAAGCGGCAGGCCCTCCGAGGGGCGGTGCTAAGCACCGGGCAGCTGGCGCTGCCATGTCCTGACGCCTTAACTTGGTTACAAGTTGGCAACCTGAAGAGCAAAAAAAGGCGTCACTCCTTCTTCATATTGGGAGATCTCGGATGTTTAGATTTCATATAACCCCTGACATTGATTTCAGTGTAGTTCCAGTTTTTTCTCTTAGCTTTTGTTAAAGTGGGTTTAGACCCTATTTTGTGGTTAATTCCCTTGACAGCTTTCAGAACGGATGAAAAAACGTTAAATCTGTTTTTTATTTGATTTGGCGTTTTGCCAGCTCAGATTTAGGCCCCATACGGCTTTTCTCAATTTTGAAGGTTTATTTTGATGTCTGATAATAAGACGGTTGATCACTCACAAACTGATGAACGTGATTGGCGTGAGACTTTATTTCTTCCCCAAACGTCTTTTCCCATGAAGGCGGGCTTGCCAAAGCGTGAACCTGACTTTTTAGCGCGTTGGCAGGAACAAGATATTTATTCAAAATTGAGAGAGAAGGGTAAGGGCCGGGAGCAATTCATTCTTCATGATGGCCCACCTTATGCCAATGGCAACATCCACATCGGTCACGCACTCAATAAAACCCTAAAAGACATTGTTGCTCGCTCGCATAATATGCTTGGCTTTGATAGTCCTTATGTGCATGGCTGGGATTGTCATGGCTTGCCGATTGAATGGAAGGTTGAAGAAAAATACCGGAAAAAGAAGAAGAATAAAGACGATATTCCGGTCAATGAATTTCGCGCTGAATGCCGCGCCTTTGCAGATGAATGGGTGGGCGTGCAAAAAGAAGAGATGCAGCGTCTTGGTGTGCAAGGTGAGTGGGATAATAGCTATAAGACCATGACCTTTGAGGCTGAGAAGACCATCGCAGCTGAGCTTTTGAAATTTGCCATGAACGGAACGCTTTATCAGGATTTTAAACCTGTGATGTGGTCTGTGGTAGAAAAAACCGCTTTGGCTGAAGCAGAAGTTGAATATGAAGATCATGAAAGCCCAACCATTTTTGTAAAGTTTCCTGTTGTTTCAGGCGATGAAGCTTTGGTTGGTGCCAATGTCGTTATTTGGACCACGACACCATGGACCATCCCTGGTAACCGGGCGGTGGCGTTTGGGCAGCATTTATCATATGGCCTTTATGAGGTGACCGAAGCGCCTGAGGATAATTGGGCCAAGGTTGGTGATAAGTTTCTTCTTTGTGATGCTTTAGCTGAGCAGGTTCTAGGAGCTGCGAAAGTGACAAGCTTTGAGCGCCGCCAAGATGTTGACCCAAGCTTGATCGAAGAATGTGCTCACCCCTTTAGAGGGCAGGGCTATGATTTCCAAGTGAAACTTTATGCCGGTGATTTTGTGACCGATGATGCGGGCACGGGTTTTGTGCATATCGCTCCAGGGCATGGCGCAGATGACTATGGTATTTATCTTTCAAACCAGCGGGCCTTTAGAGACGCGGGCATTGATGGTGTGCCGCAAACTGTGCGCCCTGATGGTCTTTATCATGAAGATGTGCCGTTATTTGGTGGGGACGAACCAGCTCTTGTGATTAACCAGAAGGGTAAGTTTGGCAATGCGAATAACCGGGTGATTGAAGAGTTGGTGAAAGCTAATGCGCTTATTGGGCGGGGCAAAGTTCAGCACAGCTACCCGCATAGTTGGCGCTCAAAAGCACCGGTGATCTTTAGAGCGACGCCGCAATGGTTTATTGCGATTGATAAACCGATCGAGATTGAAGGCATGGGTGAAGTGCGCTCAATTCGAGAGCGGGCCCTTACAGCGATTGAAGAGACTAAGTTTGTTCCTGAAATTGGGCGTAACCGTTTAAACGCGATGGTTGAGAACCGGCCTGACTGGGTGATTTCTCGCCAGCGGGCTTGGGGTGTGCCGATTTGTATTTTTACTAACAAAGAAACTGGCGAAGTAATCCCGGGTGCTGAATTTGAAAATTCTGAGGCGCTCATTAAACGGATTGAAGAGAGCTTTGAGGCTAATGGTGCTGATGCCTGGTTTGAGGCAGGGGCGAAAGAGGCTTATCTTGATGGGTTGGTCGACGATGTGAAGGACTGGGACCAAGTGATGGATATTCTTGATGTTTGGTTTGATAGTGGCTCGACCCATGCCTTTGTTTTGGAAGGCCGTGATGGTTTGCGCTCGCCAGCTGACCTTTATTTAGAAGGCTCAGATCAGCATCGTGGCTGGTTCCAATCATCGCTGTTGGAAAGTTGCGGTACGCGCGGGCGTGCGCCTTATAAGACCGTTTTAACACACGGTTTTACCTTGGATGCTAACGGCAAGAAAATGTCTAAGTCAGTTGGTAATTCAATTGCCCCGCAAAAAATCATTCAGCAATATGGCGCTGATATTTTGCGCCTTTGGGTGGCGTCTACTGACTATTGGGAAGATCAACGCATTGGTGATGAGATGATCAAGACCAGCGTTGAATCATACCGTAAGCTTCGCAATACATTGCGCTTCTTGCTTGGCAACTTGCATCACTACAATGAAACCCTAAAGGTTGAAGTTGCTGATATGCCAGAGCTTGAGCGGGTGATGTTGCATCGCTTAACAGAGATGGATGCTTTGGTGCGCAGCTCATATGAAACCTATGATTTCAAACGCGCGTTTCATGCGATTTTCCAATTCTCTACGGTTGAGCTTTCTGCGTTCTATTTTGATATTCGCAAAGACACACTTTATTGCGAGGCGCATTCATCGAATGCGCGCAGGGCTTCGCTTACCGTGTTAAACGAGCTCTTTAATTGCTTAACTGCTTGGCTTGCGCCAATTCTTGTTTTCACGATGGAAGAAGTTTGGCAGAGCCGGGCAGAAGATGATGCGAACTCTGTTCATTTGCGTGATTTTCCTGAAGTTCCAGCTGAGTGGGCGGATGCTGACTTAGCTGAAAAGTGGGAAAAGGTACGGAGTGTGCGCCGGGTTGTAACGGGTGCACTTGAAGTTGAGCGCCGCGAGAAACGCATTGGCTCTAGCTTAGAGTCTGCGCCTGAAATCTTTATTGCTGATGCAGATCTTTATAATATCATTAAAGATCAAGACTGGGCTGAGATTGCGATTACATCTGGTGCGGTTTTCACTCAAGGTGATGTGCCAACGGATGCCTTTACATTAGATGATGTAGCTGGTGTTGGTGTCTTGCCAAAAATGGCTGAAGGTGAGAAATGTGCACGTTCTTGGAGAGTGACAACCGATGTTGGCTCTGATCCTGATTTTCCGGCGCTTAGTGCACGAGATGCACAAGCTGTTCGTGAATTTGACGCACTTTGAGTGTAAGGGGTTAGTTGGTGAAATTCTGGTTGTTACATATTAAGGCATAGGTGATGGCATTGTCGGTTTGGGGACGTTATTCGGGATTTGGACTGCTTATTGCGTTGATTACGTTTGTGGCAGACCAGGTTTCTAAATATTGGATTGTCCAAATTTTTTGGCCGCAAATCGGTTGTGAGCCTTTAAGCTTTGCAAAAGCTCATCTTTGTCAATTTACTGTTACTCCGTTTATGGATTTCACTATGGCCTGGAACAAGGGCGTTTCTTACGGTCTTTTGACACAAGATAGTGATTTAGGGCGTTGGGCTCTTATTGGATTTTCTGTTGTGGCTATGATTGGCTTTTTTTTCTGGCTGGCTAAGTCTGTTAATCAAATTTTAGCGCTTGGTATTGGGCTCATTATTGGTGGGGCAGCAGGAAATGCCGTTGATCGCGTGGTTTATGAAGCGGTTGCGGATTTTGTTTTGCTACATGCGTTTGGGTATAATTGGTATATTTTTAACATAGCTGATGTGGCTATTGTTTTTGGAGCTGCTTTGCTCTTTTATTATTTGATTTTTATTGAGCCTAAGGCAAAAACAGTAATGAATTCATAAGATTTTGTGATTGGTTAAGTCTTTATTTAATCGCAAAAAGGCCTTAAATCAGCTCTATGAACTATTATAAGAACTGAATTTAACTTAAAAAGTGATTGTTGTGGATTTAACTTGTTCTTCCAAGTGTTTAAATTTATCATTCTGTTGAGTTTTTCGTTCATTTATTTAAGAAATTTAGGTGCTAAAGGGCTGATTTATGCACATACTCGAAAAATTTAAGGCTGTTTTTATTGGACCTATCGTTAAGGGGATGCTCATCCTTGGGCTTACTCTCACTCTTAGCGCATGTGGAACAGATGATGTTGTGCTTGAGGGCAAGCTTTTTGAAGCGGCTGGTATTTCAGGTAGTTTAAATAAGAAAGCTAAAACACCTAAGATTAAAGCACGGTCCGGTTTGATTTTACCTCCTTCAGCTCAATTGCCGGAGCCTGGTAAGCGGGTGACTGTACAAGATGAGCAGAATTGGCCTGATGATCCTGATGTGAGACGCAGAAAAGCGGCTGCTTTAGCTGAAGCTGAGCGTAAGGAATATTGTTCTGAAGTTGGTCGAAATAGAAATCATCCTGACTTTGACGAGGACAAGACAGCCAAATGTAGTTCCTTACTTTCAGGGGCGTTAAGTGGATTCCAACGTGCGCCTGCGCCGGATCAAGAGTAATATAAACTTTTCTTTGATGAATATTTATCTTTTTTCAGAATGAAATTTAAATTTCGGGGTGAGCTTTATATGAACTTAAAGCTATTGGATCTTTCGCTTTAATTTCTTCACAATTCGTCACAAGGGTGTGAATGTTTTAATCTGCCCTTTGTAAATCTAAATAAAAAAACTATATTCATTAGAAGTTACAATTTTGGAATGAAAATATGAAGCATGTTTCGAAAGGATTGTGCCGTACTCTATTTATGATGTCGGCACTGATTTTTACTATGAGTGCACTTTTATCTTCACCTCACGCCTTAAACGCCAAAGATAGCTCAAAGCAGTCCAATGGACCTGAAGTGACATATTATAAAATGGCCAATGGTCTTGATGTGGTTGTGATACCAGACACCCGCGCACCGGTTGTCACGCATATGGTTTGGTATCGTGTGGGAGCTGCAGACGAGAAACCAGGCGTTTCTGGCATTGCTCACTTTTTAGAGCATTTGATGTTTAAAGGAACTGAAAAAATCGCACCTGGTGAATTTTCCAAGATTGTTGCTCGCCATGGCGGTGAGGATAATGCGTTTACTAGCCAAGATGTGACAGCTTACTTCCAGCGTGTGGCCAAAGAACATTTGCCGATGGTGATGGAAATGGAAGCTGATCGTATGGTCAATTTAAAACTGTTGGAAAAAGATGTGCTGACAGAACGTGACGTGATTTTAGAGGAACGCCGCTCACGTATTGAGAATAGTCCAAACTCGCTTTTGAGTGAGCAGATTAGTGCTTCACTTTATCTTTCTCATACATATGGTATCCCGGTTATTGGCTGGATGCATGAAATGGAGAAATTAAGTCGCCAGGATGCTTTTGATTTTTATGAAGCATATTATGCGCCGAACAATGCTATTTTGATTGTTGCAGGTGATGTTACAGCCGAAGAAGTGAAGACTTTAGCTGATAAATATTATGGCCCAATTAAAAGAGGACCAGATTTACCTGCCCGTGAGCGCCCGTTAGAGCCTCCACATGTTTCTCCTCGCCGAGTTGTTTTGGAAGATGAGCGTGCAGGCAAGCTTGCTTGGCAACGTCACTATCTTGTGCCGAGCTATAAAAAGGCGCCAAAGGGAGATTCTGAAGCGCTTGAATTATTGATGAAAGTTGCAACGGGTGGCACAACAAGCCGTCTTTATAAACAGTTAGTTGTCGCAGACAAAATTGCTTCTAGTTCAGGTGGTGGATATTCTGGCAGTGGTCTGGATTATGGCAGTCTTTATATTTATGCCATTCCTGCCAAAGGTGTCACTGTTGAACAAATCGAAAAAGCTGTTGCTGATGTTTTTGAACAAATCGCGAAAGATGGGATTACTGAACTTGAATTAAACCGGGCACGTAATGCTTATATTGCTGATTATGTTTATGGCAATGATAGTCAATCTGGTTTGGCGCGGCGTTATGGATTTGCTTTGGCGACAGGATGGTCTATTCAGGATATTGAATCATATCCGGATCGTTTGAAAAAAGTCACTGTTGATGACTTACAGAGAGTGGCTAAGAAATATCTGGATCTCAATTCCTCTGTGACGGGTATTTTGATCCCAAAGCCTAAAAAAGTAGCTGACAAAAAATAAATTTCATAAAAATTTGGCAAAGCAGTTGCTGCTTAATTTTAACAAGTACTAAAAGATGTTTTTAAAATTGGTAAATAGTTATCAAAATTGGGGTTTTGGCATGTTATTAAGACCAATATGGTTTTCAAAATTTCTAGGCTTATTACTGCTTTTGGTTTTGGCTTTGCCTTTCACGAATAAAGAGGCGCATGCGATGAAGATAGAGCAGGTTGTTAGTCCAAAGGGTATCAAAGCTTGGTTAGTTCAAGAGAAAAATGTTCCCTTAATTGCCATGCGTTTTGCATTTAATGGTGGTGCTGCCCAAGATGTTCCCGGTAAAGAGGGAACTGCTTATTTGCTCTCAGGTATGCTCGATGAAGGCGCGGGTGATTTAACCTCTACTCAGTTTCAGGAAAAGATAGAAGAAATTGCTGTTCGCATTGGTTTCGATGCGTCTCGTGATAATTTTTCAGGTAGCTTTCAGACTTTGAGTGAACGTAAAGAGGAAGCTTTTGATCTGTTAAAACTCGCAATTACACAGCCACGTTTTGATCAGGATGCTCTTGATCGTGTTCGGTTGCAAATTCTCTCGAGTTTAAAATTTGAACAGAATAACCCAAACAATGTTGCAACACGGGCTTGGTTTAAATCTTCTTTTGGAGAGCATCCTTATGCGCGTCCAACAAAGGGGACTGAGGATAGTTTAAAGACATTAACTCAAGATGATTTGAAAGAAGCGCATAAGAAGATTTTCTCACGTGAAAACTTGAAGATTGCTGTTGTGGGTGATGTTAGCGTGGAGGAGCTTGGTCTATTACTTGATAAAGTGTTTGGTGATTTGCCTGAGAAATCTGGTGTGGCAACCGTTCCTGAAGCAGAGACTGTATTAGGGCCAGTTACTGACACTATTGACATGAATATCCCACAATCAGTTGTGCAATTTGGCCATCAGGGACTGAAACGGGATGATAAGGATTTTATTCCGGCTTATATTTTGAACTATATCATGGGTGGTGGTGGATTTGCCTCTCGCTTAATGGAAGAGGTTCGAGAAAAGCGTGGATTAGCGTATTCGGTTTATAGTTATCTCTATCCTTTAAAGCACAGTGCTTTGGTTTTAGGTGGGGTGGCGACGAAAAATTCTTCTGTGCCTGAAGCTATTGAACTCATTAAAAAAGAATTTAACCGTATGGCAGATGAAGGGCCGACAGAGGACGAGTTAAAGAACGCTCAGAATTATTTAACTGGGTCTTATGCGCTCAGGTTTGATACATCCTCGAAAATAGCTAGTCAATTATTGTGGATTCAAGTCGAAGGACTTGGTATGGAATATATTGAAAAGCGTAATGATATGATCAAAGCTGTTACGATTTCGCAAATTCGTGACGTTGCTAAGCGATTGTTTCAAGGTGAGAAATTACGGTTTACTGTGGTTGGGAAGCCCGTTCAAGAGGTGCCTGCATCCCAATAATTCACAGGGCGTATAATATTGAACTCTGGGGGATGTAAAGTTTGACTATTACCTATGATATAAGCGGCTGTTTGGCTGATGTGGTTGGTGATAATGGTCTTTCGAAGACAGAGTATGAGAAGTGGTTTGGGTTAGCGACTTTAGGGGCAAAACAACTAAAAATCGCTTATGAAGCAGAGCTTTTGCCATTACTCCGCATTGCTGAACGCCGTGATGATATCGAAATTTTAACAGAAAAATTTTATTCCCTCATTGATGGTGACGACACACTTTCTCCTGCTGAGACTGTTGTGTTTTTAGGAACCGGTGGTTCTAGCCTTGGTGGACAAACCATCGCGCAGATGGGTGGCTGGTTTATTCCTGGAGATGAGGTGAACCAACCTCGTAAACTTCCTCGCACTCGAATTTTTGATAATCTTGATCCGCGTTCGCTGGAGCGTGGTTTGGGTCTGCTGGATTTGAAAAAAACTAGGTTTGTTATTATTTCAAAATCTGGAAATACAGCTGAGACACTTCTGCAAACAATTTCTGTTATCAATGTGTTTAAAGAAGCTGGGTTAGAGGGGTTGATAGGCCGGTCAGTTCTAGGACTTTCTGAGCCGCCAGTTCCACGTGGTAAAAATGGTCTTAGAGATTTGCTTGGGCTTTATAATTGTGAGTTCCTTGATCATGAAACGGATATTGGTGGTCGCTTTTCCTGTTTGACGAATGTGGGGCTTATTTTTGCTGTTGCGCGGGGGATGGACCCAATTCGTCTACGTGAAGGTGGAACGAAAATAATTAATCATCTTATTTTTAGTGATACTTATGAAAACTTTATGCCTGTGCTTGGATCAAGTGTTTGTGTGGGGCTTTATCAAGAACGTCATATTAATAATTTTGTCATGATGCCTTATGTGAACCAATTGGCTCGGTTTGCGAATTGGTATGTGCAATTGTGGGCTGAAAGCCTTGGTAAAGATGGTGTGGGTATGACACCGATTGCAGCGCTTGGTCCTGTTGATCAACATAGTCAATTACAGCTTTATATGGATGGACCGATTGATAAGTTGGTGACGATTGTTGCGGCTGAGACAACAGGTAAGGGGCCTTTTATTGGCGGTGAGTTAGCTGGTGTTGCGGGCATGGATTTTTTCTCGGATCGTCATGTGGGTGATCTAGTGAGTGCGCAAGCTCGGGCAACTCGCTCGGCTCTTGAAGAAGCTAATCGACCGACCAGGTTTATTAAAGTTTCTGAAGTGAATGAATTTATGCTTGGACAACTCTTGATGAGTTTTATGATTGAAACTATTTTAGCTGCTGGATTGTTGAATATTAATGCGTTTGACCAACCGGCTGTTGAGGTGGGCAAGCGTATGGCGCGTGATTTCTTGCGGACTTAAACTTAGGTCAATGTTTCTAAATCCACTGTTCCTTACTTCACCATTACAGCCTGAATGGGTATAGTGGGTGAAGGTGAGGTCTCTCGTATTATTTTCCTTACCGTATAAATCTGCGAACATTTTATTGGACCCTCTGGCATGACTATTCGTCAATTATCTCCCCATTTAATTAACCAGATTGCTGCTGGTGAAGTGATTGAGCGGCCGGCTTCTGTTGTGAAAGAGTTGGTTGAGAACTCGATTGATGCGGGTGCTTCCTTGATTGAGGTTGTCACTGCTGATGGGGGGCTTTCACTCTTGCGTGTGATTGATAATGGGGGGGGCATGAATAAAGAAGACCTTTCACTTTGTGTGGAACGTCATGCTACGTCTAAATTAGAGGATGATGGCCTTTTCTCTATTGATACGCTTGGGTTTAGAGGGGAGGCGCTACCTTCAATTGGCTCTATTGCGAAATTGACCATTCAAACACGAGAAAAAGAAGGGGATGGTTTTGAGCTTTCTGTTGAGGGGGGGAAGAAAAGTGAGATGCGACCGGCTGCGCTGAATTTTGGCACCATCATTGAAGTTCGAGATTTGTTTTATGCAACACCTGCTCGTTTGAAGTTTCAAAAATCGACGCGCGCTGAGACGAGTGCAATTGCAGATGTGGTCAAACGTCTTTCATTGGCTCATCCTGATATTGGCTTTCGCTTAACAACAGATGGGAAACAACGTTTGAATTTGCCTCAAGTTGCTATTGGCGATGAGGCGGGTGAATTGCAACGGATTGGTAAAATTTTTGGCCAAGAATTTGTGAAAGATGCGCTCTTTATTGATGCATTGCGCGAAGATGTAAATTTGCGTGGATTTATTGGTTTGCCGACTTTGCACCGGGCTAACAATTTGATGCAGTATTTTTTCGTCAATGGACGCCCTATCCGAGACAAGCAAATTTTAGGGGCGATCCGAGCGGCTTACTCGGATTTTCTCCCTTCAAACCGTCACCCTTACCTTAGTTTGTTTTTAACTTTGCCGCCTGAAAAGGTGGACGTGAATGTGCACCCAGCTAAAGCTGAGGTGCGTTTTCAAGATGGGGCTTTTATCAGGGGCTTGCTTATTGGTGCTATTCGTCAGGCTATTGACGAAGCAGGGCACAGAGCGAGCTCGAAAGGCGGGGCTGATACGCTTCGTGCTTTTCAAACAGAAGATATGCAGGCTTCATCTGTAACGCGCGATGATGGGGGGCGTAGAGAAACGGATGGTTTTGTATCGCATCAATTTAATCCTTCTCATTCCACTTCTTATTTTAGTGAGGAGGGGTACTCTCCAAATGCTCACTCGGCTCTTTCTGATGATCTGGATGGAGGTTCTCAATTTCAAAGTGAGCTTGATGGGGTGAGTGCACCAAGTGGACGTGTTCTTCAAGAAGATGAAGTCTCAGACCCCTCTAGTCTATCAAAACCACTAGGTGCGGCGCGCGCTCAATTCTTTGAGAATTTTATCGTCGCGCAAACCGAAGATGGGATGATCTTAGTGGATGCCCATGCGGCGCATGAACGGATTGTTTATGAAAAGCTCAAAAAACGCGTTGTTGAAGGAAGCGTTCCTTCGCAAGGATTGCTCATACCTGAAATTGTTGAGATGGATGATCATTTGCGGGACGGCTTGCTAGCTCATAGTGAGGCTTTGCAAAAATTTGGCCTTTATATTGAAGAGTTTGGGCCACGTGCTATTTCGGTTCAAGAAGTGCCAGCACTTTTGATTAAAGGTGATATTCAAGGTCTGATCCGTGACTTGGCAGATGAAATTGCAGAGCTTGATGCCACCACTGAGCTTAAATCTCGGCTTGATTATGTTTGTGCTACGATGGCGTGTCATGGCAGCGTGAGAACCGGGCGGCGCTTATTGCCGGAAGAGATGAATGCGTTACTGCGTGAGATGGAGGCGACACCGCGTTCTGGCCAGTGCAATCATGGTCGGCCAACTTATGTTGAGTTAAAGCTTAAAGACATAGAACGTTTGTTCGGGCGATAAAAAGGTCCCTAAAAGATGATGAAGTTTCTCAAATTTGCGCTTTTTGCTGGAATTATCATTGTTGGATATTCCATGTGGAAGTTTCAAATGACGACGTCGCGTGAGATTGTTTCTTATGGGCTTGTAAAGGCGACAAGTCATCACAACAATGGGGAGCTTGTTGCCAGGACACGGCAGGTGCGCCGGGGTGATTTGCTCTTTTGGGAAGTTGAGTTGCCGGATCAATCTTGGGTTGATTGCAAAAAAGATTGTGTTGATGTTTTGCGTAAGCGGGCGATTGATGAAAAAATTATAAGGAAAGATTTGCCTTATTAATCTCTCACGGCTATTCCATGAGCTGAAGCTCATGGGCCTCCGAGGGGCGGTGCAACGCACCGGGCTACGCTGGCGCTACGCCATGTCCTGACGCCTTTTTTTGCACTTCAGTTGCCCACTATGCAACCGTGTCGGCGTCACTCCTTCTTCGTGCCTCTAAAATAGTTTTTATTTTTCTTTTGCTTGCCACTTGGCGTAGTAGAGGGTTGTGTCGCCGTAGTTTTTTTCGTCTAGGAGTTCAATGCCGTCTGGCCAGGTGATGGTAGCCGATTTGCTTTCTTCTAAAATTATAAGAGCTTCATCTGAAAGCCATTGACCATCGATGGCTGAGCTTATTGCTTTTTCACCGAGGCCCTTATTGTAAGGTGGGTCGATAAAAACGAGATTAAAGAACTGAAAACGTTTCATCGGGCCAAGGTTTGTGGCGTCTCTTTTGAATAGTTTTGTAATACCGGTGAATTCTAATTGCTCGATATTGCGGCGAATGAGGCCGCGGGGTTCGATTGCGTCTTCGACAAATACAGCAAAGCGAGCGCCTCGCGAAAGAGCCTCTAATCCGAGAGCACCAGTGCCTGCAAAAAGATCTAAAACATTAGCGCCTTCTAACTCAAAATCTGTAAAATGTTTTGAGACGCCATGAGTGATTTTATTAAACATGGCTTCACGGACACGATCTGTGGTTGGGCGTGTCTCTGTAGATTTTGGCGTGTTGAGTTTTTGGCCTTTATGAGTGCCACCGACAATGCGCATTCTTACTTTCCTGATGATTTGGTTTTGATACGGCGCTTTGGTTTGCGAGGTGGTGTTTTGCCTTTTTCCAGAGAATTTTTATTTCCAGCAGGTTTCTTTCCGCCTCGCTTTTTAGACGGTGTAGTTTTGCTTGCGTCTTTTTTGGATTTTGCCTGATTGGTCGATGGCTTGATGTGAAACTTTTCCGCTAGCTCTGGTCCGAGTTGGTCTGCTAAAATATGTGAGTGGACTTCTTCCACTTCGCCAGCTTTTAAATCTCCCAACATGAAAGGGCCAAAAGAGAGGCGGATGAGGCGGTTCACATTAAGGCCTAAATGTTCGCAGATGCGTTTGATCTCACGATTTTTGCCCTCGCGCAATCCCATGGTGAACCAGCAATTAGAACCCTGTTCTTTTATGAGTGATGCTTGAATAGGCCCGTATTTAATACCTTCAATGGTAATGCCTTCTTTCAGCGCATCAAATTTGTCTTGTGTGATACTTCCCTTTGCTCGCACTTTATAGCGGCGTAGCCAACCGGTTTTAGGCAGCTCTAAATGCCTTGCCAACTCGCCGTCATTGGTGAGGAGGAGTAAGCCTTCTGTGTTTATATCGAGCCGGCCTATGGTGATGGTTCTTGGTAAGTCTTTTGGCAATTTTGAAAAGATGGTTTCGCGATCTTTTTCATCTTTGGCCGTTGTGACCAGGCCTTTTGGTTTATGATAGCGCCAGAGTTTAACGGGCTCTTGGTCTGGTAAGGCTTTGCCATCTACTTTGATTTTATCTTTAGCAGTGACATTTAAAGCCGGGCTTGAAATCTTCTTACCATTGACGGTGATGCGTCCAGCTGCGATATAAGTTTCAGCTTCGCGGCGTGAGCAGATACCAGCTCGTGCAATCGCTTTGGCGATGCGCA
Organism: uncultured Hyphomicrobiales bacterium; assembly: GCA_964022305.1. Lineage (GTDB taxonomy): Bacteria > Pseudomonadota > Alphaproteobacteria > Rhizobiales > HXMU1428-3 > HXMU1428-3. The sequence goes on from CAXIBI010000012.1 coordinate 26,129, forward strand.
TTGGCTCTCTTGTCGGAGTGACCGTCTCTGTTGTATGTGGGGGTGTTTTTTTGTTCATGTGTTCTGTTGTGTCGTATTCTTTTTAAAAGTGCAATTAAAAGGTGAAAAAAATGTCACAATCCTATATGGAACGTGCCTTGGAGCTGGCAAAAGAGGCTGCTTTGGCCGGTGAAGTGCCTGTTGGGGCGGTGCTTGTCTCACCTCAAGGAGAAATTCTCTCCAAGGAGCGCAATAGGATTGTTGAGCTAAAAGATGCGACCGCACACGCGGAGATTTTGGCTATTCGCGGGGCATCCAAGCATTTATCTTCAGAGCGATTAATTGATTGTGATTTATATGTGACCCTAGAGCCGTGCACTATGTGTGCTGGTGCTATTTCTTTTGCACGGTTGCGCCGGGTTTATTATGGTTGCTCTGACCCGAAAGGCGGAGGAGTTGAGCATGGGGCTTGTTTTTTTGATCAACCGACCTGTCATCATAAGCCTGAACTCTATGGCGGGATTTGTGAAACTGAGGCGGCGGAATTGTTGCGAGAGTTTTTTAAGGGCAAGAGAGATTAAAAGATTAAGCCACTTGCTGGTTTAAAATTTGCTCGAGTTTTTGGCGCAGGTCATTTGCGGCGTTTTCTGAATGGGTGAAGATGTCTTCGATTTTGAAATAATCAAGCACGTTATATCTTCCAACTCTAGGTTGGCAAAGAAGTAGTGGTTGTTTGTTTTTCAGATCGTTTGTTTCAAGCATGGCATTGGTTAGTGATCTTAGCATGATTTGGCTACAGCCAATGAGGGCGTCGATGCTATTGGGCACTTTGCCAGCCAATCTGGCTTGCTCGCCTGTGACATCAACGGCGATGGTGATGTCAACTTTACCTTCCAGCACATTAAAAGGCACAGGGTTGACGAAGCCGCCATCGATGAGGACACGGCTGTTAAGCTCAACGGGTTTTAAGAGAGCTGGCAAGGCTGAGCTTGCTGCAACGGCCGGGATGAGTTTACCTTTTGAAATTGTGTATTGTTCTTGAGTGTAGAAATTTGTTGTGATGGCATGGAAAGGGATTTTGAGGTCTTCAATATTCTCAGGCAATTCCTCAGGCATGACCATTTGAAAAAATGCTTCTGCGTTAAGAATAGAGGGTGTGCGCAAATTAATGAGCGATACCCACTTATCAGGGCGGTTACCATAGAGCCGTTTTAAAAGTTCAGTTCGTTTGGAGAAGAGATCTCTTGCATAGTCTTCTATTTCAAGACCGCTCATGCCTGAGGCATAAAGACAGCCAACTAAGGCACCCATTGAAGTGCCAGAGATGATTTTGGGCTTGATGCCGAACTCATCCAAGACTTGCAGGATTTTGATGTGAGCTAAGCCGCGTGCTCCGCCGCCGCCAAGAGCCAAGCCAAAATGTGGGACAGATCTGGACATAGTATACTTCTTTATCTACAAACTCGAATATTTGAATGGTTGCTGCATTCACTTATTGATTAACTTAGTAGATATTTAGTAAATAAGCTTACCTTTTCAAGACTGCTTATATTGTATAGTTAAATATTGATAAGCTAGGCTCAGGACCTATTAATTTCATGGGTTTCTGTTGCTCAAAAGCGGTTTAGATACTAAAAAAACAAGTGCAAGTGGGGCCTTTCCCCCAGTAAGCTTGTTTTTTTGCAGTAGATGGACCGCTTTTGAGCAACCCTTTTAAGGGCGCGGCTCTTTTTTGCGCCTGTTTGCAAAACCCACTTGACCATAGCTCAGGCTATGCTCTGCGTGGGTTTCACAAACATTCATCAAAAAAGCGACACGCGCAGAAACCATGAAATTAATAGGTCCTGAGCCTAAGTTGCTGAAATTTATGCTTTTAAAGCACGCCAACCGATGTCTTTTCTGTAAAAGCCGTCTTCCCACTCAATCGCATCAATGGCTTTGTACGCATTGCTTTGAGCTTCAGCGATGGTTGCGCCTTGACCAGTGACATTGAGGACGCGGCCACCGATGGCGAGGATTTTATTATCTTCTTTTTTTGTGCCGGCATGAAAAACTTGGCAGTTTTCTAATTTGTCTGCTTCCTCAAGGCCTTTAATTTCTGAGCCCTTTTCATATGAGCCAGGGTAGCCTTTGGTGGCCATCACAACGGTGAGTGCTGGGTTTTCGCTCCATTCCATATCTACTGTTTCCAATGTTTCATTGGCTACAGCGAGGAGAGCTGGGACGATGTCTGATTTCATGCGCATCATCAATACTTGGCATTCAGGGTCGCCGAAGCGGGCGTTATATTCGATTAGTTGCGGTGTTTTCATGCCGTTTTTTTCTGTGAGCATGAGCCCTGCGTATAATACACCTTTATAAGGTGTGCCTTTGTCATTCATGGCTTTGACGGTTGGCTCGATAACCTCTTTCATGGTTTGCTCTATTAGAGCGTCTGTCATTATAGGAGCTGGTGAGTATGCGCCCATGCCGCCCGTGTTTGGGCCTTCATCGCCATCAAAAGCGCGTTTATGGTCTTGGGCTGTGACGAGTGGTAAGCAGCTTTTGCCATCTGTGAGTACGAAGAAACTGGCTTCTTCGCCATAGAGGGTTTCTTCAATGACAACTTCTGCGCCGGCATCACCGAAAGAGCCACCGAAAATATCATCAATGGCAGTGAGGGCGTCATTTTCTGTTTCTGCCATGATGACGCCTTTGCCGGCAGCGAGGCCATCAGCTTTGATGACGATGGGTGCGCCTTCTTTGCTGACATAATCTTTGGCTGTGGCTGCATCTGTGAAGCGGGCATATTTGGCGGTTGGGATGTTATAATCTTTGCAGATATCTTTGGTGAAGCCTTTAGAGCCTTCTAGGATGGCGGCTTCTTTTGAGGGGCCAAAACATGGGATGCCTGCAGCGCTTAGATCATTGGCCAGGCCTGCAACTAACGGGGCTTCTGGGCCGATGACGACGAGTTCGATATTCTTTTCTTTGGCAAAATTGATAACGCTTTGGTGGTCTGATACATCAAGCTCAGTGATTGTGCCACAGGTTTGCATGCCGCCATTGCCGGGAGAAATGTAGAGTGTGTCCAATAGAGGGCTTTGAGCAATTTTCCAGGCCAATGCATGTTCGCGGCCACCTGAGCCAATGAGAAGAATATTCACGTGTTTTGCCTCTTAAATGAAAAGTGAGGACGGGATTGTTCCTTTAGTCCTCTAATTTTATCAACTGTGTTATTTAGGCTCAGGACCTATTAATTTCATGGTTTCTGTTGGTCAAAAACGGTTTAGATACTAAAAAAACAAGCGCAAGTGGGACCTTTCTCCCAGTAAGCTTGTTTTTTGCAGTAGATGGACCGCTTTTGACCAACCCTTTAAAGGGCGCGGCTCTTTTTTGCGCCTGTTTGTAAAGCCCACTTGACCATAGCTCAGGCTATGCTCTGCGTGGGTTTCACAAACATTCATCAAAAAAGTACACGCGCAGAAACCATGAAATTAATAGGTCCTGAGCCTAGGCTTAGGCGTATCATTCGGTGGGGTTCTGTCAAGTCTTGGTGCATTTGATTTGGGGGAATTTGTGTGTTTTTGCAAGAAAACACATATTTTGAGCATTAAAAGAGCTTAGAGTGTTGTTTGTATTTATGCTTTGGGGCTTTTAGGAAGGTGCGCAATCCTATAACTTGATGGATTGATATCACTTCTTAAATTGAACGAGTGACTTTATGGAATTTGATTTTGATGGCAGCCAGGCCCGTGCGAGCAGTAACGCACCGGAATTTACGGTTTCTGAACTCTCCGGCAAGGTGAAGAATTTTATTGAAACCGAATTTTCTTATGTGCGGGTGCGCGGGGAACTTGGTCGGGTGAGCACTCCCGCCTCTGGGCATGTCTATCTAGATTTAAAAGATGATAAATCCGTTATCTCTGGTGTGATCTGGCGCGGTAAGGCGGCGGGCCTTGCCATTCGCCCTGAGCAAGGGCTTGAAGTGATTGCAGTTGGCAAGCTAACGACGTTTCCGGGGCAATCAAAATATCAAATCGTGATTGATAGCTTAGAGCCAGCTGGCCAAGGTGCGTTGATGGCGCTTTTAGAAGAGCGCAAGAAAAAGCTTGCTGCTGAAGGTTTGTTTGATGAAAGCGCCAAGGGGAAGCTGCCTTTCATGCCGAAGACCATTGGTATTGTGACCTCGCCAACAGGGGCGGTCATTCGCGATATGATGCATGGTTTTCGTGAGCGTTTTCCGGTGCATGTGATTGTTTGGCCGGTGCGGGTGCAGGGCGAGAGTTGCTCTAAGGAAGTGGCGCGGGCGATTGATGGGTTTAACCAGATTGATGGTCGCTCTGGTATTCCAAGGCCTGATGTGTTGATAGTGGCGCGTGGTGGTGGCTCGCTCGAAGACCTTTGGGGGTTTAACGAAGAGATTGTGGCACGTGCGGCAGCGAATAGTCAGATCCCGCTGATTTCTGCTGTTGGTCATGAAACAGATTGGACACTGCTTGACTATGTTTCTGATGCGCGGGCGCCAACACCTACGAAAGCTGCTGAGTGGGCTGTGCCGAAATATAGCGAGCTGGTTGAGCGTTTAGCTGATTTAAAATTGCGGCAATTTAAAACCATGTCACGACAGTTGCAGGCCAAACGCTCAGACTTAAAAAGCGCTGGGCGAGGTTTGCCGCGGTTGGTGGACCTTGTTGGGATTCCACGGCAACGGCTTGATGGGGCAGCTGGGCGTTTGAGCCAGGCCTTGTTTGGGTTTACAAGAACGAAGCGCGGGCAGTTCCAACGGTTTGATGGTCGTTTGCAGCCGCATATTTTATTGAACCGGGTTACACGTGGGCGTGAGCGTGTCGGATTATTCCGCCATGCGTTAGAGCGCACGATGTTGCAGCGTTTGAGGTTTGCGAGAGAAACGCATAATCGTTTGCAAGGTGGTTTGCGGCCGCAAATGATGATGAATAATGTTGCTCAGGGGCGGCAGAGTTTAAGGCAATTGCAAGATCGCCAGAACAGAGCTGTTGGATCGCGGTTGCAGCAAAAGCGACAGTCTCTAGAGACGCTTTCTCACTTGATGAAGTCGCTTGGTTATCAAAATGTTTTAGCGCGCGGCTTTGCCTTGGTGCGTGATGAGGGAGGAGAAATGGTGCGCTCTTCTTCTCATTTATCATCTGGTGATAGGGTCAATGTTGAATTTGTTGATGGGAAGGTGTTGGCTGAAATTCAGGGTGAGGGATCTGTATCTCAAGAAAAAAGCGCTAAAAAAGAGACTGCTGTATCTAAGCCCAAAACGCGGGCAAAGCGTAAGAAAAAGGATGATGGTTCCGATAGTGGGGCACAAGGATCTTTGTTTTAAGTGGGATCACTTTTTCAAAAGTTAAGTGATATTGTAAACATTTTTGAGTACTATATATCTTTCATATGAGTTTACTGTTTAGTTGAAACTCTTTATCTATCAAGATAAAATTTAACAGTGGAATTGAAATAGGGTTTACCTGATGAATAGATTTGAAAAATTGCTTGGCAATAAAAAACAGGCGGATATTGAATATTTGGATGGTGATTATAATCTTCTTTCACCAGGTGAGTTTGTGGTCTGTGCGATGAGTAGAAATGAAATTCCTTTAGAGAATTTGAAATATTGGAATGTTGAGCGCCAAGAACCTTATGCTTCTGCCGCGCTTGCCCTTGAGGCTGAGAAAAAATATCGCGGTATAGAGTAGGTTTTATTCACTCAATTTTGCTTTTTTAAATTTTCCAACTGGATGGGTTTTGGATAGCGTTCTTTAATCAGCTCTATCAAAGCTTTTTCATCCGTCTCTTCAAATTTAAATTCAACTGGAAAGGGCTGGCTCATGCGCTTGAGCGCTTTTAATTGATGGCCACTTGTTTCATCTATTCTGACATGATCTTTTTCTGTGGTGACTAATTGCAAATCATCTTTAAGGGCGAGTTCTGTGAGCCTGTCAGCATCTTTTTTATTAAAGTTATGATGATCAGTGAAGGGAATGCGCCTGATGACCTTGCCACCTGCTTTTTCTAGTGATTGGAAAAGTTTTTCAGGGCGGCCAATGCCAGCATAGGCCAGAATTGGTTTTTCCCCGAGCCATTCAGTATCGGCTGAAGCTGACAAGGTTCCTCTTAAAATCGGTTTTTTGAAATTATATTGATCTTTGAGCAAGCTTTGAATTTTTACTTTTTCTTTCTCATTTGAGCCTGTGATGATGATTGCATCTGCTTTGGGGAGTTGGAACTCTAGGGGGGCGCGAAGAGGCCCTGCTGGGAAGATGCGGCCATTGCCGAGCCCGGTGGCGCTATCAATCGCTATGAGAGATAAGTTTTTTTGAACCGTTGGATTTTGAAAACCATCATCCATGATGATGATGTTGGACGACCTTTGCTCAATGAGCCAAACCCCTTCAATGCGGTTTTTAGCAATGATTGTTTGTGCATGTCTGCTAAGCAGTAAAGGTTCGTCGCCAACTTCTAATGCATTATGTTCTGCAGGGTTCACAAGCAAGGGGCCTGCAATTTTGCCTTTATAGCCTCTGCTTAGAAAAGTTGGAGCCCAGCCTAAATCATTTAAAATTTGCGATATTTTTATAGAAAGTGGTGTTTTGCCTGTACCGCCAAGAGTGAAGTTACCAATACAAATAACGGGGAGTTTGCTTTGGTAAGGTTTGGTGTATAGAAAGCGCCATTTTACAGCTTGGCCATAGATTTGGCCAAGGGGATCAAGATATTTGGGTAAAATATGGCCTGTCTCATCTTGCCACCAGCTGGGGGGGTGCAAACTCATTTGCGGTATTACCCTTTCAAATCTCACTGCTTTTCAAAGTGTTATACATCTTTTTGTTTTAAGTAAGTTTCCAAGGTGTTGAGAGTGATCTCTTCTGCGCCTGCGAGATAGTCAATGGCGGCTTGTCCACCTTGTTTCAGGTCTTCATGTTGTGCTGGATTTTTTAAAAGATCAATGATTTTTGTGGCTAAAGTCTTGCCATCTTCTACTTGAATGGCGCCGCCTCTTTGGAAGAGCTCATGATAAGCGATTGCAAAATTTTCTACATGAGGGCCGGTGATGATGTTGGTGCCAAGTTTAACGCCTTCGATTGGGTTTTGTCCGCCATGTTTAATGAAAGACCCGCCAATAAAGGCCGTTTTTGTCAGGCTATAGAAAAGACCCATTTCGCCGATTGTATCTGCGATGTAGATATTTGCGTCTCTCGAGGGTTTGTTGCACTCGCTGCGAAGCTCGATTTTAAGTGCTTTTGCGCCGCGCTCTGATTGGAGTTGGTTGAGTGTTTCTCTGATTTCACCAGCACGATTTGGGTGGCGAGGCACGATGACTGTTAGAAAATCTGGGTAATCTAATGCGATGATATTATGAGCTTCTACGATGAGCTCTTCTTCTCCTGGGTGGGTGCTGGCAGCGACGAAGATAGGGCGTTCACCGAGGGCTGATTTTAGGTTTTGAAGTTCGTTTTCATCAAAGCTTGGTGCAGGGGCATCGATTTTTAAGTTACCGCTATGGATGACTTTTTCAGCGCCTAAGGTGATGAAGCGACGTTCGTCAATTGGGCCTTGGGCAAGCACTTGATCAAACCGGCCGAAAAGAGGACGGGCCATGGCGGGTTTTTTAAACCAGCGTTTATAGGACTTTTTAGACATTCTGCCATTGATTAATATCATGGGAATATCTTTTTCGTGGGTTTCCAAGATCAGGTTGGGCCAAATTTCAGATTCGACAAAAACCGCTAAACTCGGGTCCCAGTTGTCTAAAAAGCTCTTTACGAAATCTGGGTTATCTAAAGGAATGAATTGGTGTAGCGCGCGCTCGGGTAGTTTTTTCTCGGCTAATTTGGCAGATGTGGTTGTGCCTGTTGTGAGCAAGATTGAGAGCTCTGGATGGCGGTTTAGTAATTTTTCTATCAAGGGGAGGCAGGCATTGGTTTCTCCAACGCTTGCGGCATGGAACCACCAAAGGGTGCCTTTGGGGCGCTGAATATCACTTTTGCCGTAACGCTCTTGTTCGCGCTCTGTGATTTCTTTTCCCTTGTTAGCTCTGTAATTGAAAATAAAGGGCGCTAAAGGTTTAGCGAGTGTGGTTGCGAGTTTGTAAGATTTTAATGCTAAGCCTGGATTTAGGGTTCTCTCCCAAAGGGGCAAGATTTTTTTTGGGGATCGTTCGGCTAATTCATGGGCGCGTTTGGTGACTTTGCCCATTGCTGTTTCCAACTTTAAGCGAAGCTCTTCTAATTGTTCAGGAGAGCTGTCTCTTGGAACATGAATTGGATCACTGACGACAAAGCTGGTTTTTGAGCTGGGTAGATTTATAGTGAGGCGACTCCAGCTTTTAAATGTGATGGCTCTTTTGGTCGCGATGGCGGCTGGAATGATCGGTTTGCCGGATAGCCTTGCCATTGTGATAATGCCTTCACCGACTTTTTGGGCTGGGCCTGGTGGGACATCAGCTGTTGAGACAATGCAATAGCCTTCTTTTAAGGCTTTGATGGCTTGTTTTAAAACCTTAGCGCCGCCGCGGTCTCTTTTTGAGCGCCTGCCTGCTGCTCCTGAGCCGCGAATAGGAGTTACATCAAATCTTGAAACCAGTTTGGCAGCGAGCTCAGCGTCACCATGGGAGCCGACGACAATTTTTGCTTTGATTTTCTCTGGTCTTATGGTGGGGATGAGTAAAAACTGACCATGCCAAACGGCAAGGATGAACGGGTCCTCTTTTAAGAAAAGCTCATCAGGATTTTCTGGCTCGCAAATATATGTGCCTTTGCTTCGCACATATTTAATGTACTTGGCTAGGCCATCAGCTAGTCTTTCGCCCCAGAGCGGATCTTTTATAATTTTTTTGAGCATGTGTGTTTTGCTTTTTACTCAGCTGGGATTTGCTCGTTATCAGAGGATAGATTTATATCCTCTCTTTCAGCGCCAAATTGGGTTGCGTGTAGGTCTGCGAATAGGCCGCCTTTGTTTAACAGCTCTTCATAGGTGCCCATTTCAACCATTTTTCCGTGCGCCAAGACACAGATGAGATCAGCTTGTTTCACTGTGGTGAGACGGTGAGCGATCATCAACACTGTTCTGCCCTTCATTAAGCCATCTAATGCTTTCTGGAAGGTTGCTTCTGATTTGCTGTCTAAGGCACTGGTTGGTTCATCAAGTAGTAAGATTGGAGCATCTTTTAAAATGGCTCTTGCGATGGCGACGCGTTGTTTTTCACCGCCGGAGAGATTGTTGCCGGCCTCGCCTATGGTGCTTTCATACCCTTTGGGAAAGCTTTTGATGAAATCATCAGCTGCGGCCGCTTTGGCAGCGGCTTCAATCTCAGTTTGTGAGGCTTTATCAATTCCGTAAGCGATATTGTTAGCAATTGTATCATCAAAGAGCAGTGGCTCTTGGGTGAC